>NZ_JAVUPQ010000005.1:0-128779 GCF_032029835.1 Escherichia sp. AM3
ATCGGTGGAGCTGCATGACAAAGTCATCGGGCATTATCTGAACATAAAACACTATCAATAAGTTGGAGTCATTACCTGGTGTTGCGACGCAATTGCTCGCAGCGTATATTTTGCTATTTGATGAGTACAATGAGAAGAAAGCATCCGCCCAGAAAGACATTCTCATTAAGGTACTGGATGACGGCATCACGAAGCTGAATGAAGCGCAAAAATCCCTGCTGGTAAGCTCACAAAGTTTCAACAACGCTTCCGGGAAACTGCTGGCGTTAGATAGCCAGTTAACCAATGATTTTTCAGAAAAAAAACAGCTATTTCCAGTCACAGGTAGATAAAATCAGGAAGGAAGCGTATGCCGGTGTCGTCGCCGGTCCATTTGGATTAATCATTTCCTATTCTATTGCTGCGGGCGTAGTTGAAGGGAAACTGATTCCAGAATTGAAGAACAAGTTAAAATCTGTGCAGAATTTCTTTACCACCCTGTCAAACACGGTTAAACAAGCGAATAAAGATATCGATGCCGCCAAATTGAAATTAACCACCGAAATAGTCGCCATCGGGGAGATAAAAACGGAAACTGAAACAACCAGATTCTATGTTGATTATGATGATTTAATGCTTTCTTTGCTAAAAGAAGCGGCCAAAAAAATGATTAACACCTGTAATGAGTATCAGAAAAGACACGGTAAAAAGACACTCTTTGAGGTACCTGAAGTCTGATAAGCTATTATTCTCTCCATGTACTCAAGGTATAAGGTTTATCACATTTAAAAACACAGACGTTTTTTAAAGATTGAGAGTTACCTGTTGATAATAAGGTATCGGGTAACTCTCATTATGATAGAGCGCTTTCAAAAACAGGGCTACGAAATGGCGAGCATCCAGACGTATATTAAGAAAGCCCCCATCAACATCTATTAAATTTATCACTGCGCCCAGTCAGGTTTATTTAAGATATGATCCTGCCAGTCAATCACTTCTGATTCTTTCACTGCGATATGACGCACAGAGATACGTTCACCATGCATTGCCGCTTTCGAACCCGTAAGTAGCGGATGCCACGCAGGTAAATCTTTACCTTCCGCCAGCAACCGATAAGCGCAGGTCATTGGCAGCCATTCGAATGTTGGCAGATTTTCACGGGTTAATTTAATGCAGTCGGGTTCAAACTCGAAACGACGTTCGTAGTTCCGACATTGACAGGTTTTAATATTGAGCTGGCGACAGGCGACGTTAGTGAAGTAGATTTCGTCGGTGTCTTCATCCATCAGTTTATGCAGGCAACACTGACCGCAACCATCACACAACGACTCCCATTCCGCATCGCTCATTTCGTCCAGGGTTTTACTTTGCCAGAAAGGTACATCGCTCATCAGGTGTTCCGCCATTACGTTAAAACGCACCTTATAACCAGTCTGGCACAGCGATGCAAGTTTTGCCGCCGCTTTCAGGCGGCAAAAAGTATTACAAAACGCGAGTTGTCAAAGAATGCCCATCGAAAGTGACTGTCAGCTCATCACCGCTTTGCAACGGGCCGACGCCATCAGGCGTGCCTGTCAACACAACGTCACCGGCCTTGAGGGTAAAAAACTTGCTCATATAAGCGATCAGCGGAACGATTTTATGGATCATGTCCGCAGTCGTACCTTGCTGGCGTTGCTCGCCGTTTACGCTCAGGCCCAGCGTTGTATTTTGCGGGTCGCCGGTAAATTCCGCCGCGGGAATAAACCCGGAAAGCGGACAAGAGTTATCAAACGCTTTAGCCTTTTCCCACGGCTGCCCGGCTTTCTTCATTTTTCCCTGAACATCACGCAACGTCAGATCGAGCGCCACGCCATAACCGGCAATGGCTTTGCGGACATGCTCTTCCGTAGCCTGACGCAGCGTCGCGCCAATCAACACCGCCAGTTCGACTTCATGATGAACTGAACCGAAATCGGATGGGATCGCCAATGGCTGCCGCAGATCGCACAGTGCCGTTTCTGGTTTAATAAACAGCACTGGCTCTTCGGGCACTGCGCTGCCCATCTCTTTAATATGTTTGGCATAGTTACTGCCAACACAGACTACTTTACTCACCGGATAATCCAGCAGCGCACCTTGCCAGTTGTGATGTTGATACATAACGTTCCCCTCACCTTATCGTGGATATGAAAACCCGCGCCGACAAAGATAATGCCACCGCCGGATATCGGTTATTTGTTAGTGTCGTCTGTTTTCTGCCCCATGACGGAAAGATGTTGCTTCAGCAAATCTTCGGGTGGTGGCGGTAACTGCAAATAGTAACCTTGCTCGGTTAATGCCAGTTTAACCTTTTCAATATCAGCATTGACCAGTTTCTTCCGCCCATCCAACGGCAGAATCATCGCTAACTGAGGCTGACCAAAACCTTTCATCAGTTCCTCAGGAACACGCGAAAAATCGTCTTTTTTTTCGACATATAAATAGGTCTGGTCACGCTTGCTGCTTCGATAAATCACACAAAACATACTTTTACTCTTTAAGATGCCAGGTTTTGGCATAAGCTAACATCAATGAAACCCGCGCCACAAGCCAGCCAGCTGTAGATTTCTGCGGTTTGTTGAGTCCATGCCCCTTTATAAGTAATCCCCCCGGCAAAAAATGCCGCGCCGGGATTTTACCGAACGCAGAAAAGCCACTGGAATTCTCCCGTAAGGGATTGTTATATTATAACAGTTCATCGTACTCATTCTGAACAGGAGACTACCAATGAAAATCAAGAGCATCAGTAAGGCTGTATTGCTGTTTGCACTGCTAACCTCCACGAGCTTTGCTGCGGGTAAGAATGTCAATGTTGAGTTCAGAAAAGGCCATAGCAGCGCTCAGTACTCCGGCGAAATAAAGGGATACGATTACGATACATATACCTTCTATGCCAAAAAAGGTCAGAAAGTGCATGTGAGTATCTCTAATGAAGGCGCTGATACTTACCTCTTCGGGCCAGGAATCGATGATTCTGTTGATTTATCCAGATATTCCCCAGAACTCGATAGTCACGGACAATACTCACTCCCTGCTTCTGGCAAATATGAGCTGCGAGTGCTGCAAACCCGAAACGACGCCCGTAAAAACAAAACTAAAAAATATAACGTCGATATTCAAATTAAGTAAATGTCAACCGACGGGGACTCTCCCCGTCATAAACGTTGACGCCCCACTCCTCTCTGTCGCTCAAGAGGTTAATGACGAATAGAACATAATGTAAACAAGACATCACTCACGACACATAAATAACATCTTTGTGGTGATTTGATTGATTTTTCCACTCCGCTTACCATCCACACCAAAATAACGATCATCACGACATAATTTTTCTTTAACATCGCAAAATACACCGTTAGCGAATGTAAATTCGCTGGGACCGTAGCCTTGTAATGATTGTAAGTTTTCAGCGGCTTTTTCGCCGAGATATTTCCTTGTTAACGCTGGGGAAATGCCATCTGAGTTCACACAAATATACGGGTCGCAAACAACGCCGCACGCCGGAGATTGAAGTCCGCCAGCGTCATTTCCAGACGCCATTGATGAGAACATCATCCCCACACCTGACAATCCGATATAAAAAATACGCATCATATTCATAGCACATCCTGATAATCCAACCGTACAACACTTATGCTCATTTCATCATCAATCCGTAATCAAAACCGCTGACCTGGACGAGTTACGATGACCTGACAGAAGTATCAGACGTCTTCTGCGGTTTCTATGATAGAGCAATTCTGTGGCGGATATTAAGATAACGGGTATCTGTTCTTTAATGATGCCGCAAAAAATGGAAAGTTAAGAAAGCCTGGCGTGGTGAAAAAATACACTTGCCTCAATACTGGATATTTAAACAGGTCTGGAGATGCTGTCACGATTAGGGTGCGGAAAAAGGAAGCGTAAATAAGAACAATCAAAAGTACGACGGCAATGGGTTGATTGACAAGGGTATTTTTTAAGCTATGAATCAGCGCCATTTATCACAGAATAGACTTTTACTCTGAATAAATGGGAGGGTGACTTGCCTCAATATAATCCAGACTATAACATGCCTTATAGTCTTCGGAACATCATCGCGCGCTGGCGATGATTAATAGCTAATTGAGTAAGGCCAGGATGTCAAACACGCCAATCGAGCTTAAAGGCAGTAGCTTCACTTTATCTGTGGTTCATCTGCATGAGGCAGAACCTAAGGTTATCCATCAGGCGCTGGAAGACAAAATCGCTCAGGCCCCCGCATTTTTAAAACATGCCCCCGTTGTACTCAACGTCAGTGCACTGGAAGACCCGGTAAACTGGTCAGCGATGCATAAGGCGGTTTCGGCAACCGGTTTGCGGGTTATTGGCGTAAGTGGCTGCAAAGATGCGCAACTTAAAGCCGAAATTGAAAAGATGGGGCTGCCTATCCTGACGGAAGGAAAGGAAAAAGCGCCACGTCCAGCTCCCACACCGCAGGCTCCAGCGCAAAATACAACGCCGGTCACAAAAACGCGTTTAATAGATACCCCGGTGCGTTCCGGTCAGCGTATTTATGCTCCACAATGTGATCTGATTGTTACAAGCCACGTTAGCGCTGGGGCCGAATTGATTGCCGATGGGAACATTCATGTCTATGGCATGATGCGCGGTCGTGCGCTGGCAGGGGCAAGTGGTGACCGGGAAACGCAAATATTTTGTACGAACCTGATGGCGGAACTGGTGTCCATCGCAGGTGAATACTGGCTGAGTGATCAAATCCCAGCAGAATTTTATGGCAAAGCGGCGCGACTGCAGTTAGTCGAAAACGCTTTGACCGTTCAACCGTTAAATTGATCCCTTTTTAACAAGGAATTTCTATGGCACGCATTATTGTTGTTACTTCGGGCAAAGGGGGTGTTGGTAAGACAACCTCCAGCGCGGCCATCGCCACTGGTTTGGCCCAGAAGGGAAAGAAAACTGTCGTGATAGATTTTGATATCGGCCTGCGTAATCTCGACCTGATTATGGGTTGTGAACGCCGGGTCGTTTACGATTTCGTCAACGTCATTCAGGGCGATGCAACGCTAAATCAGGCGTTAATTAAAGATAAGCGTACTGAAAATCTCTATATTCTGCCGGCATCGCAAACACGCGATAAAGATGCCCTCACCCGTGAAGGGGTCGCCAAAGTTCTTGATGATCTGAAAGCGATGGATTTTGAATTTATCGTTTGTGACTCCCCGGCAGGGATTGAAACCGGTGCGTTAATGGCACTCTATTTTGCAGACGAAGCCATTATTACCACCAACCCGGAAGTCTCCTCAGTACGCGACTCTGACCGTATTTTAGGCATTCTGGCGTCGAAATCACGCCGCGCAGAAAATGGCGAAGAGCCTATTAAAGAGCACCTGCTGTTAACGCGCTATAACCCAGGCCGCGTAAGCAGAGGTGACATGCTGAGCATGGAAGATGTGCTGGAGATCCTGCGCATCAAACTCGTCGGCGTGATCCCAGAGGATCAATCAGTATTGCGCGCCTCTAACCAGGGTGAACCGGTCATTCTCGACATTAACGCCGATGCGGGTAAAGCCTACGCAGATACCGTAGAACGTCTGTTGGGAGAAGAACGTCCTTTCCGCTTCATTGAAGAAGAGAAGAAAGGCTTCCTCAAACGCTTGTTCGGAGGATAAGTTATGGCATTACTCGATTTCTTTCTCTCGCGGAAGAAAAACACAGCCAACATTGCAAAAGAACGGCTGCAGATTATTGTTGCTGAACGCCGTCGCAGCGATGCAGAACCGCATTATCTGCCGCAGTTGCGTAAAGATATTCTTGAGGTCATTTGTAAATACGTACAAATTGATCCTGAGATGGTAACCGTACAGCTTGAGCAAAAAGATGGCGATATTTCTATTCTTGAGCTGAACGTGACCTTACCGGAAGCAGAAGAGCTGAAATAAGCCCGCTGTAAAAGCGCATTTATCTTCAAGGCAGAGTTATCTCTGCCTTGAGTTTTTCATCCCTCTCATCCACGTTGTGGTAAAGCGGCGAGTATTCTTGCTGATACTCCTCATTGCTATTTCCACCTCCCCCTTTACACCTTAAGGCTGTTCCCACGCACAAAACAAAATGTTTATGCCTGGTTGAGTAAATAACCTTATTCTTAGTATGGATATACTGGGAGATGATAACCCCGCAATTTCATTATTCATTGTTCTCCCATAGGATGAGGTTTCCCGCCGTAACTGGCGGGCTTTTTTTGCCCCAGAATTTTCCCTTTCAACATCCTGTAAACGAAAACTGCGCCGAAGCGCAGTTTAATCGTTGATGGTCAGAACGACCAGTTCACACCAGCCACCGCGTTCCACGGGGATTCCACACCGGCACCATGGCTATACCCCACCCCGAGATGTCCGCTAAACGTACTGCTGAATGAGGCTTTAATAGCTGCCTGGTATATTCCACGTCTGCCCGACAAATCATTGACGAAATTACCGTCATTATTCACCTTCACCCGGTTATCATCGACAAATTCTTTGCGCACAGCCGCCTTCAGCCAGGGTTCATTTCCATACCGTTCCCCAGGCGCATGTTGTAACTCAGCGTTGCACCCAGTTCACGATATATACTGCGGGTATCGACTGATTTCGACTCCATGCCATTGGATAAATGATAGTAGCGTCTAAGTGACCGAAGCTCTGCTGCAACATCAGCCCGCAGGCACCAGACCAGGGGATTCATCCTGAAGAGACAGCGCAGGTGTATTGTGTTCACCGCTCACCAAAGACATCATGATGAAATGATGATATCCCGCATAAGAAAGAGGCATTTTTTACACGCAGTGCGCTGAAGTGTAGTTGGATAAAAAATCACTCTTTTCTGATAATACTGTCGTACGCTTATCTTTCGACAATGAGGCCGTCGGCAAAATAAAATGACTAATGTAATCGTTGCTGATGAATATCTTCTGCTCACATAAAAATCACACAATAATATTGATAAATCAGATTATCTTACCTTTACAACATTGCGTTAACAGTCAATGACACTTCTTGAATAAAAATATTGTCAATCAATGAGTTATTCCTCATTTAAGATTATTCTCATTCACGTAAAAAACATAATTCCTATCATCACAGCCACGCTCATTTTGAATTATCTGAATAATAGCGAGCGTTCTTTAGTTAAGCAGATCTTAATTGAAGACGAAATTATTGTGTGTGCAACTTACTTAATACCGGACATCTAAGTTGAAGAAAAAAATACTTGCCTTCGGGCTTATCTCAGCATTGTTCTGCTCCACGCCAGCGATGGCGGATATGAACCGCACCACGAAAGGTGCATTGCTAGGCGCAGGCGTTGGTTTACTTACTGGCAATGGTGTTAATGGCGTACTGAAAGGTGCAGCTGTTGGCGCTGGTGTTGGTGCAGTAACAGAAAAAGGCCGCGACGGTAAAAATGCGCGTAAAGGTGCAAAAGTGGGTGCCGCCGTTGGTGCTGTCACTGGCGTTCTGACCGGCAATGGCCTCGAAGGGGCGATTAAAGGTGCCGTGATTGGCGGTACGGGTGGTGCAATTCTGGGTAAAATGAAATAAGGAATGATGATGAAAAAATTTGCTTTACTGGCGGGCCTGTTTGTTTTCGCACCAATGACCTGGGCGCAGGACTACAATATTAAAAACGGTTTGCCGTCAGAAACCTATATTACTTGCGCAGAAGCCAACGAAATGGCAAAAACTGACAGCGCACAGGTTGCAGAAATTGTTGCGGTAATGGGTAATGCCAGCGTTGCCAGCCGTGATTTAAAAATTGAGCAATCTCCGGAACTGAGCGCCAAAGTGGTAGAAAAACTGAATCAGGTTTGCGCTAAAGACCCGCAAATGCTGTTGATCACGGCAATTGATGACACCATGCGTGCTATCGGCAAAAAATAATATTTCATATGTACCGCGTCGATGAATACGACGCGGTTTTTTAGCTAACGGCGGGATCAGAACTTATATTTCAGGCCCACCATCACTGCGGTGTCATTGTAGCCATTATCACCCAGCTGCACGCCCACATTCCCCAGACGCTGGCCGCTGGATTCAGGTTGCCATTTACGCCAAGTTTAATTTCCCCCAAATTACTCGCCCCATCTTGTTCGACTTTCACACCGTTCATTGAGACAGCAAAATCTTTACTGTTATGGATCCAGTTCATTTCAACAAAAGGTTCAAAGTCGTCACCGTGCGGACCGCTGTTTTTCTCCTGAGTACGAATAAAGGTGCGGAAGCCGAGTCGGGTCTGGATGTTGTTATTTGCGTCATTCTCAATACGTGAGCCATTGGCTTCCGTGTGCGCATTATGATCGACGCCCATCCAGATAGCCTGTGCCTGTGGCTGGAAGATCCACGTATATTTCGCCGCTTCCAGACCAAAGGATTTATTCAGGGCAAAACCGTAACCCGCTTCCAGCGAGACGGTTGCACCTTTCGCGCTATAGGATTCATAGGCTAATTCATCCCCTTTCACCGAGTTTTTAAACCAGCTATATTGCGCCCAGGAGTCAATGTATGCGCCTTTTTTACTGATGTCATCGGCAAACCAGGTGGCATACAGCCCTGCGCTATAGCCTCTGACACTCCCTTTCGAACGATAATCCGACACGCTGGAATGAGTTAAGTTGTAGTCGCGGGCATAACCAGCCATCACTCCCAAACGCCAACTGTCACTATCGGTAAAACCACCGGTTAACAGATCGCCCCCTAACTGCGAGACGTAGCGATGCGAGGTCGTTCTCAACTGTCCGTTGCTGTCACGCCAGGCATTATGCCCGCCAATTTGACGTAGCCAAAGTCGGCTTGAACGCTCCTGTTCAGTTACAGGATCGATGTAGCGCGTTTCACCCGCACGGTCGTTCAGACGCATAACAAAAAGAGTGTTAGCAGCTGCCAGGTTAGCGACGTAACTTCCAGCTTCGGGGCGCAGGACGGGGGTAGGCGTTTCTGTTGATTCTGAATTTCCCTCTGAGCTGTTATCCTCCTCATTCACTGACTGATAACTTGTCAAATACCAGTTTTTGCCTTGTTGTTTTAGTTGATATTCGAAAGCTCCAGCTGCAATCCTTGCATCACCTTATCTGAAGGCATCTGCTGGAGATTCATCGCCATTCACAGTTATGAGTTCGATCCCGTTTAGCGTGGCCGCGCCGCTTCCTCCAGCATTTTTCACATAGACGGTAGTTGAACCCGAAGTATTACCCTCAACAATAAGTCTGTCCGTAGCCGATTTATCATCACCTAATACGGTGCGGATATTAAGCTGACCATTATTACCGACATAATTACCTTTTACGGTTAATGTTTTTCCTTGGGTAAATGTTTGACCATCATCATACGAAAGATTGATAATACTGTCTGAATTAGTCAGATGGGTAACAACGGAGTCATCTTTCATATTCCAGATTGTATTTTCTGAAAGCTTCAGCGTGGTTGTGCCGCTGACGAGTTTAGTCGCTCCATTTAGAATAGAGTCGGACGAAATTATGTTTAAGTCACCTCCAGTATTATTAACCAGAACATTATTACCAGGTGTGATAATACTTCGATTAAGGATACTTACATCCGTTGTAGTTTTGTTAACATCAATACTATCCAAAGCACTTGAAAGTTCAACACTTAATAGTGCTATTTTGGCTTGAGAATCGATATTTGATGCATCAATTGATATTCCTTTATCTTGTTTTGATACCGCGGTGACATTGGAAAAAAAATAACTCTCCACCATTGTATATTTTTGCAATGGGGGCTTTAGTGCCTGTTGTTGTAATAGAACTATTTTTTATATCAATGTTACCTTGTCGAATAGCAACTGCATAACTTCCATCAGCCACAGTTTCAAGTGCCACATAATCTAAATTAATATATGCTTTTTTCCCATTAGCATAAGCACCATAGCTATTAATGCCATTAGTTGTTATGGAACCACCATTCATTTTTAAATCAGCACGGCTAATAACTTCGTAACTGTTAGAATCACTAACTTCATCATCTACAGCATCGACACATGTTCGAGACTCTCCAGGACTTGAACATGCAAGAACACCTACTGCATTTTCCCCAGAGGTAACAATGTTCGTTTTATCTGTGGTTTCAAGACGGGTGTTATTTACCATCTTTTCAGAATCATTAACCTGGCTTAAAAGTCCCGCTGAATATGCCCCACCCGACTCGACTGAATTATCACCATTCATAAAGATGGTGCCACCAAATTCACTGACTACTGCGCTGGCTGTTATCCCTCCATTTTCTTTGTCAGATACGCTTCCAGAGGTCTTAATATCGCTATCGCTTATATATAATACTTTGTTTTGACTATCAACAGAAATACCATAAGATCCATCACCACTAGTCATCACACTGGCATTATTTATATATCCAGTTACACCGTCATCCACTTTCACAGCATGGCTTTCGTCTTCAGTGGTTAGATACTCTCCATTACTTATCGGATTATTATCTTTGATTTCAATCGGCGATTCTTCATCAGTCATATAGGAAATTATACTATAATCATCCAACAATTGTGTTGCATATGCATTACCCACCGCCAGAGCAATAAGTCCCAAACTAAACCCGGAGAGTTTTTTCAGTTTCATAGATTAACCATCCATTCATTGGATTAACAAACATTCCTGGTCAAATAACCTATGAGCTCAGATTACCAAAACGGAGGGTAAAGACAAAAACAAAAGCACAAAAAATTTAAATAGATAAAAAGCGACAATATATAAATGATAAATAAGTCGGCATTATCATTTTTCACCTTATTTTCATGACATTGATCACTTTGAGGTGACGATTTTGTTTAACAAATAACTCTTCGACATCAAAATTGTTAATAGTTGCGATGAGGATTATTTCGGTGATATATAAAAACAACCGTGATAACACCAGGGTTGACAACTATTTGCGCAATAATGCCTTTCCTTCAATGATCCAGGCGTTCACTGCCAGCAACCCATTCAGCCGCATACTGACAGTGAGAAACTGAAAGATTATTGCTGATCCCTGTGGTTGACGAGTCTTTCTCTTAATCGATTAACCAGATTGATCGCCAGCCAAACAAGGGCATTAAGCAAATTTATCGTCACAAGCACTTCTCCCAGCCCGGTACTGGGTTTTGCAATAAGGATGACCAGGAGGGTGATCAGCATAAATGCAATGGAAAATATGATATAGAGAGTGAAATAATCCAGATTATTACTATTGTTCATGCTACTAATGGCAATCCTGTCAAAACTTTCAAACAATTATAGCAAACAAAATAATGAACAATAGTAACAAGAGGCAACGAGCTAATTAGCTGTCTATAATTACACCGCACTATGGCCTTACTGATCAATTTTCACTCAACCACAACCTTCACCTTCGGTTTAGAAAGGATAATTTTGACCAGGTCGATGTATGTAACAGGTTTATAGAAATAATAACCCTGCTGAAATGTGATATTATTTTGGTTCAGATAGTCAAGTTGTTCTTTCGTTTCGACACCTTCAGCGACGATACTGATCGAAAGTTTACGCGCCAGATCCAATACACAATCCAGAATTCGGGTTGATTCTGGGTCTGCGTTTACGCGGCCAACGAAACTGTGATCAATTTTGATATAATCAATATGCAGGTCATGAAGATAAGAAAGCCCTGAGTAGCCAGTACCGAAATCATCCAGTGCGATGACAAAACCATTTTCATGCAGTATGTTCAACCGCTGAACCAGACTTTCATCAACATTCAATGGCTCACGCTCGGTGACTTCCAGAACAAGGTTTAAATCGCGGCGGGTAAAACTGTCACGGAAATTTAAACACTCGTCGACAAACGTCGGCGAAATAATATGCGAAGCGCTAAAATTAATTCCAATATGAAAACCTTCCGGCAATTTACTCGCGATAGCGTTCATCTGTCTGGCAACCTGATTCATCAGGCTTTGCGTAAGCGGAACGATTAATCCGGATTTTTCAGCAAGTGGAATAAATGCCGCGGGTGATATATATCCACCGTGAGGTTGTTTCCAGCGGGCTAACACCTCAACTCCCCGCAATGTCCCTTCCCGACCATTTACCACAGGTTGGTAAAAAGGGACGATCTCCCCATTATTTATTGCCCGTCGCAGGATCTCTTCAGGCGTTGCGCTTTTATTGAAATATCTATCAAGCAGGAAGGCAGCGGCGCAGGCGATTAACAGAATAAATATTAAAATCCCAAAGCCTTTATCGATAAGTCTGTAGAAGCTAAAGAGTGGCGGCGGGTTAAAGATAATAGTGAAATGATATTTTGTGGAGTGAACCTTCTCGGTATAGGGATAATGTCCATTAAGCGTCATCACATCACCCGTTGGTCCAATAATGTCATCCGCCACGCGTAATACATACCTTACCCCTTTCAAGGGTACATTAAGTGCCCCACGAATATGCTGATCGCTTATCGTAACCAAAATGCGCGTATCTGCAAATTGGTTCTGATAGAGCAGGATAGGTAATCTATTAACGGTGTCGATTGCTGGAGCCAACAGTAAATTACTGTCCGGGAAAACAGGAATACGAGACAACAGGACCCGATTCCCAGGCAGGGATGTACACCAGACTATTCCCTGTTTGAGAATGATGATTGTGCGCAGGTGAGGTTTCAGAGCTGCTTCAGTGCCAAGCTGATATTGCTCCTCGAGGTTGCATTCCTTCCCGGCAATGTTAACCGCTGTTTGAGTCGCTTGTGACGCTTCTTCAAGTATATGATTGATATTGTTGGCGGCATATCTCGCTCCCGCCAGGTACTCTGCTTTTGCGGAATACCAGAGCTGGATGTTCAAAATAGCGACACCGGTAATAAACAAGCATATCGCAACGAGGATGGGTATGAGTGTATTGCGCATTTGCTTGTCCCGGCCAAAGGGTTTAATACATGAAAATGCCATTCATTCGCTCGCGCTGGCATCTACAGAGAGCATGGTAGAGAGCATAAGAAATATCCACGCCGAAGATAAAATTTTCTCCATCTTGATCTAACCCATTAATTATTGAGCATAATGTAGGCAGTACAAAATAAGTTAGGCGGGATATCAGGCGTCAAGAATGGAGAGCGAGAACTCTCCATTCTTGACACCTGATATTGCGGACATAATAAGAAAGCATAACGCCTGAAATGCTCACTTTGTATCAGCATGGTGATACAGCTGATGTTTATTCTAAAACCTTACTCAAGTTCTAAGAGAGCACGGATTCCCTGTCATTAATAATGATATCCGTTAGTGTAGTCTTATGCATTTCAATGTACTGCAATATTTGCAGATAGAGATCAGAAAGAATCACACTGGTTTCATCTTTTAAACGCAAGCGTAAAGCCTGATCAATAATATGACTATCAACATACCCATGCGTCATGAACACCTCCCTCTCGAGATTTTTAAACAAAGCACATTGAAAAATAAATCTCTCTGGGATTGAATTATTCATGTCAGCCTCGTAGAAATATTAACCTAATAAAATTATGCTGTGTATAGTCTAAAGCGACAGACAAAAATAAGATGAATGAGTTTTCTATAAACTTATACTTAATAATTAGAAGTTACATATCATCAGCTGTGTATCGCAACACGATTTCCAGTGTTTTTCTAATCACATCAGCTTTGAGAATATCACTTGTTGTTTCCAGGGAGTGTATCAGACTTAAGATAATATTTTTATTATTAACATTATCGCCTGAAAGCATTAAATTGGTGACAGCCTGCCCTAACACTGCTGACTCTTCTTCTAACAAATTACCCGAACTGCGAAAGTAACTTGCTAACGCTTTATCAGTTATTGCATTATGAATTGTAGTATCTTCAAGCATGGTAACCTCTCATCTTACTTATGAAATTTTAATGTATTCTGTTTATTTTCCAACCATTGAACATACTTTTATTGTCAGCTGTCGCTGTTCTTCGGTTTGGCCCTCCTGAATCACTATTGCTAAAATCACGAATTATGCTGTCAATTAAATCGCGTCGGAAAGCATCTTCCTCAGCCGATTTCATTACGAGTAATTGCTTAATAAGAGTCTGCAATGAAAAATTTATCTTCATGCGCAGTATCTGGAGCACCGCCTGGCCAGTAATTTCATATTTTATACGTTCATTATCAGATGTCTTCATAACGACTTCATAGCTAACCTGTTAAATAATCAGGCTGTTGCATTATTCAAAAAGCAACCCAATTAGTGCATTATAATGTTTCTGTTTCTCTTCCCCTGTCGCTTGTTCCAGTCGGCAAAGAAGTTTGGCACAAAGCGACTTTCGACTCAGATTACGTCCATCTTTCAAAATCTCAGTCACAATTTCCCCGAGAGTTTCCTGCTGAGTAGGCAAGTTAGCTTTTGCAAAGTAACGAGTGATTGCTCCCGCAGAATCTGAAGTCACTGAATTTTGATGCATGCTACGCCTCTGTTAAAAATGTTAATCAATGTGAAGTGAGGTAACAATAGCAAACTTGTACGAAATATGTGTACAGAATGATAAATTAATTTTTTGCAATTAGTGCTAATGCATATAAAACAATGTGTTATGATAAAAAATATTGCATCATTTAACTGACAATATATACAAGATTTTTCGCCAACTAGTGTTCAACTTTTTCCATTTTTTATCAATGTAAAGAAACGGTTATGTTTTGGTATTAAAAGAAAGACACAAGAAGATATGTCTGTTACCGTCTTACTCTCGCCTCACCCATTACCCTGGATTGTTAATGCTTACCACCCTTATTTATCGTAGCCATATACGTGACGACGAACCTGTCAAAAAAATCGAAGAAATGGTTTCTATAGCAAATCGCAGGAACATGCAGTCTGACGTAACAGGGATCTTACTGTTTAATGGTTCTCATTTTTTCCAGCTTCTGGAAGGTCCGGAAGAACAGGTTAAAATGATATATCGGGCTATATGCCAGGATCCACGGCACTATAATATTGTTGAGCTGCTGTGCGATTACGCGCCTGCTCGCCGTTTTGGCAAAGCGGGAATGGAATTATTTGATTTGCGCCTGCACGAGCGAGATGACGTTTTACAGGCCGTATTCGACAAAGGCACATCAAAATTTCAGCTAACTTATGATGACAGAGCGCTACAATTTTTTCGTACTTTTGTCCTTGCAACCGAACAATCAACCTATTTCGAGATCCCTGCCGAAGACTCCTGGCTTTTTATCGCTGACGGATCTGATAAAGAACTTGATTCCTGTGCCCTTTCACCAACTATAAACGACCACTTTGCCTTTCATCCTATTGTCGATCCCTTATCGCGGCGGATAATCGCTTTTGAAGCCATTGTGCAAAAAAATGAAGATAGCCCATCAGCCATAGCGGTTGGGCAGCGTAAAGACGGGGAAATCTACACAGCGGATCTCAAAAGTAAGGCGCTTGCATTCACGATGGCACACGCACTTGAGCTCGGTGATAAAATGATTTCAATCAATCTATTACCTATGACCCTGGTTAACGAACCTGACGCAGTCTCTTTTTTACTTAATGAAATAAAGGCCAATGCTCTGGTGCCTGAACAAATCATCGTTGAATTTACTGAAAGTGAAGTCATATCTCGGTTTGATGAGTTTGCCGAAGCGATTAAATCGCTAAAGGCTGCTGGTATCAGTGTAGCAATTGATCATTTTGGCGCAGGTTTTGCTGGTTTGTTACTCCTGTCACGCTTCCAGCCTGACAGAATTAAAATCAGTCAGGAATTGATTACCAATGTTCATAAAAGTGGGCCACGGCAGGCAATTATTCAGGCGATCATAAAATGCTGTACATCACTTGAAATTCAAGTCAGTGCTATGGGCGTGGCAACACCAGAAGAGTGGATGTGGCTTGAATCCGCAGGAATTGAGATGTTTCAGGGAGATCTGTTTGCTAAAGCTAAATTGAATGGTATCCCTTCCATAGCGTGGCCAGAGAAAAAATAATTTTCAGCACATTCTTTCACATGATTTCAGTAGATCATCGTGAAAATGAATACGTTACGTTTAAATTTAATCCACATTAAAAATAATGTTTCATCCAATTTAGCTGAAATCTTATTTATACTTTGTACAATTTTAGCGTATATTGTACAAAGTATTATTGGGTCGTGTACAGGCGACGGAGATTTGTGACCGCAAGGAGGAATTGTGGCTTATTACAGCATTGGTGATGTTGCTGAACGTTGCGGGATTAATCCTGTCACTCTCCGGGCCTGGCAACGCCGCTACGGTTTGTTAAAACCACAGCGCAGTGAAGGCGGACACCGACTCTTTGATGAAGAAGACATACAACGCATCGAAGAGATCAAGCGTTGGATAAGTAATGGCGTCCCTGTAGGCAAAGTTAAAGCATTACTGGAAACCACCAGCCAGGATACGGAAGATGACTGGAGCCGCCTGCAAGAAGAGATGATGTCAATTCTTCGCATGGCTAATCCTGCCAAACTACGCGCGAGAATTATTTCACTGGGTCGAGAGTACCCAGTAGATCAATTGATTAATCATGTTTACCTTCCTGTTCGCCAGCGTCTCGTGCTTGATCACAACACCTCCCGCATTATGAGCAGTATGTTTGACGGCGCATTAATTGAATACGCAGCAACCTCGCTTTTCGAAATGCGCCGTAAGCCCGGTAAAGAAGCCATTCTGATGGCGTGGAATGTTGAAGAGAGAGCACGATTGTGGCTGGAAGCATGGCGTTTATCATTGTCAGGATGGCACATTTCTGTTCTTGCTGATCCCATTGAATCGCCGCGCCCGGAACTGTTCCCGACGCAAACATTGATTGTCTGGACAGGCATGGCACCAACGAGAAGGCAAAACGAACTTTTACAACACTGGGGTGAGCAAGGTTATAAAGTCATCTTTCATGCCCCCTAATTTCACCTTTATCCCGCCCCTTAGACAGAATGTTATAATCTGAACCCACAACAGCGTTTGTACCGGAGCTGGTCCGTTGCAAAATGCTCACCGGGAGAATTCAGATATTCCCTCTATCACACTCTGTACATATCACAGCCAAAGGACAGACCAGATTGAAGTGGTAAAACCGATCGTGCACACTACGCAGTCTCACAACTAACAAGAGGTTATTATCCTGATGGATCAGGTCGTTGTTTTTCAAAAGATGTTTGAGCAAGTGAGAAAAGAGCAAAACTTCTCCTGGTTTTATTCAGAATTAAAACATCACCGTATTGCACATTACATTTATTATCTGGCTACGGATAACATCAGAATTATTACTCACGATGATACGGTTTTGTTATTAAGAGGAACCAGGAACCTGTTAAAAGTTAGTACGACCAAGAACCCTGCTAAAATAAAAGAGGCCGCATTGCTTCATATTTGCGGAAAATCTACATTTCGGGAATACTGTTCAACACTGGCAGGCGCGGGCGTTTTCCGGTGGGTTACTGATGTTAATCATAACAAACGCAGTTACTACGCCATTGATAATACGCTTTTATATATTGAAGATGTAGAAAATAATAAACCATTAATCTAGCTAAAGTTGGATACTTAAGAAATGCTTCATAATTCAGTAAGGCATTAGCATAATGGAAATAAAAGTGCAGAGACTATCTCTATGGATGATTAATACTGTCTTTTTATTGTCACCCATAAATAATCACCAGACTAATACTATCAACTTGATATTTGAAATGTGATCACTTGACTTTTGATACGTTATTTTATAACGGTTAACATATTTATAAAAACAACGGCCGTGCCACACGTCCGTTTCAATACTTAACGCACATGTATTTTGGTTTAGTCATCATCCGGTTATATGTATTTTAGCCAGGAACAGGTTAAATCATTCCTATATAACTCAAAAATTGAAACCTTATTCTCATGTCATGCTTATATTCATTATTATCGTTATATAAAAAGGCAACCATAATGTTTAGCAAATTGGCACAAAGTAGCATAAAGGCTATGTTTTAATTACAGGATGTTCAGTCATTTGAATGTATAACATTATAGCTAAACAAATCTAAAACGAAGTCAATAATTTATTGCTTTCACAAAATCTCATTTTGTTTAACATCCATTGAGATTCCTTGCTTTAAATTTTATTTTATATAAGCCATCATTTTAATTAATTTATTTTTTTGAGGGGGGGGTAATATACTCATATGCAAAATCAAGAAATAAACATCCTAATGAACCATATTAAATACCGTGGGATAAGACATAACAAATGAAGTGGATAGTAATTGACACGGTAATTCAACCTACATGTGGTATATCTTTTTCAGCCATATGGGGTAATATGAAAATGATCATCTGGTATCAATCTACTATATTTCTCCCTCCTGGCAGTATATTTACACCGGTTAAGTCTGGTATTATCCTTAAGGATAAAGAATATCCTATTACTATTTATCACATCGCACCATTCAACAAGGATTTATGGAGTTTACTCAAAAGCAGTCAAGAGTGTCCTCCAGGAGAAAGCAAAATAATAAATAAATGTTTACATAATAGTTGCATTATAAAAATATGCCCATATGGGCTCAAGTAATGGGCTTCATATAAATATGCTCGATATGCTATTAATAATATCCACATAAATAAAACAACGGGCGTGTTATACGCCCGTTTCAATATTTAACACATGGAGAGATTACATGTTTTCGATGATCGCTTCACCAAACTCTGAACATTTCAGCAGCTTAGCGCCTTCCATCAGACGTTCGAAGTCATAAGTTACGGTCTTGGCATTGATTGCGCCTTCCATACCTTTAACAATCAGGTCAGCCGCTTCAGTCCAACCCATATGGCGCAGCATCATCTCAGCGGAGAGAATAATAGAGCCAGGATTTACTTTGTCCTGACCGGCATATTTCGGCGCAGTACCGTGGGTGGCTTCAAACAGGGCGCATTCGTCACCGATGTTTGCACCAGGGGCGATACCGATACCGCCAACCTGCGCTGCCAGGGCGTCAGAAATGTAGTCACCGTTCAGGTTCATACAGGCGATAACATCATATTCAGCCGGACGCAGCAGGATCTGTTGCAGGAATGCATCAGCAATCACGTCTTTAATGACGATCTCTTTGCCAGTGTTCGGGTTTTTAACTTTCAGCCACGGGCCACCGTCGATCAGTTCACCGCCAAACTCTTCACGCGCCAGCTGGTAGCCCCAGTCTTTAAACGCTCCTTCGGTGAACTTCATGATGTTGCCTTTGTGCACCAGAGTCACAGAGTCACGATCGTTAGCAATTGCGTATTCGATCGCTGCACGAACCAGACGTTTGGTGCCTTCTTCCGAACACGGCTTAATACCGATACCACAATGTTCCGGGAAGCGAATTTTCTTCACCCCCATCTCTTCACGCAGGAATTTAATCACTTTCTCGGCGTCGGCAGAGTCTGCTTTCCATTCGATACCCGCATAAATGTCTTCCGAGTTTTCACGGAAGATAACCATATCGGTCAGTTCAGGGTGTTTAACCGGGCTTGGAGTGCCCTGATAGTAACGTACCGGACGCAGGCAGATGTAGAGATCCAGTTCCTGGCGCAGGGCAACGTTCAGAGAGCGAATACCGCCACCAACCGGAGTGGTCAGCGGACCTTTAATGGCAACGCGATATTCACGAATCAGATCAAGAGTTTCAGCAGGCAGCCAGACGTCCTGACCATAAACCTGTGTGGATTTTTCACCGGTGTAAATTTCCATCCAGGAGATTTTACGCTCGCCTTTATAGGCTTTCTCGACTGCAGCGTCGACCACTTTCAGCATGGCTGGGGTTACATCTACACCGATTCCATCACCTTCAATGTAAGGGATAATCGGATTTTCAGGAACGTTGAGTTTGCCGTTTTGCAGGGTGATCTTCTTGCCTTGTGCCGGAACAACTACTTTACTTTCCATTCACCTCTCCTTCGAGCGCTACTGGTTTGCTCGTCTGCCACCACGTTGCATATGCGTTTGCGTCCTGCGATACGGATGCTTTAGAGCAATTTTTTGTTAATGATTTGTAATTGGCTTGTCAATACTACCCTATTGTTTGCCGTCATGAAAGATGCGCGTTATTAGGCTATAATGCGGCAATTCATAATCTCTGAAAATACCATGCAAAAAACTTCTTTTAGAAATCACCAGGTTAAGCGATTCAGCTCGCAACGTTCTACCAGGCGTAAACCTGAAAACCAGCCCACGCGTGTGATCCTGTTCAATAAACCCTACGATGTTCTTCCGCAGTTCACCGATGAAGCCGGACGCAAAACATTAAAAGAATTCATCCCGGTTCAGGGCGTTTATGCAGCAGGTCGCCTTGACCGCGATAGCGAAGGGTTGCTGGTGCTGACCAATAACGGCGCGTTGCAGGCGCGTTTAACCCAGCCGGGTAAACGCACCGGAAAAATCTATTATGTGCAGGTGGAAGGTATTCCCACACAAGACGCACTTGAAGCCTTGCGCAATGGCGTAACCTTAAATGATGGCCCTACCCTGCCCGCCGGCGCGGAGCTGGTTGACGAACCCGCGTGGTTATGGCCGCGGAATCCATCAATTCGTGAACGCAAAAGTATTCCCACCAGCTGGCTGAAGATCACCTTATATGAAGGACGTAATCGCCAGGTGCGCCGCATGACCGCCCATGTTGGCTTCCCCACGCTGCGACTGATTCGCTATGCGATGGGTGATTACTCTTTGGATAATCTTGCCAATGGCGAATGGCGAGAAGTGACAGATTAAGGATGCAAAATGTTTAAACCGCACGTTACCGTTGCTTGCGTGGTGCACGCAGAAGGCAAATTTTTAGTCGTTGAAGAGACGATTAATGGTAAAGCGTTATGGAACCAACCTGCCGGGCATCTGGAAGCCGATGAAACCTTAGTGGAAGCCGCCGCCCGTGAACTGTGGGAAGAAACCGGCATCAGCGCGCAGCCGCAACACTTTATTCGTATGCATCAGTGGATTGCGCCAGATAAAACGCCGTTTTTGCGTTTCCTCTTTGCCATTGAGCTTGAGCAAATATGCCCGACCCAGCCTCATGACAGCGATATCGACTGCTGCCGTTGGGTCAGCGCCGAAGAAATTTTACAGGCGTCAAATCTTCGTTCGCCGCTGGTGGCGGAAAGTATTCGTTGTTATCAAAGCGGGCAACGTTATCCGCTGGAGATGATTGGCGATTTTAACTGGCCTTTTACAAAGGGTGTCATCTAAAAGGCTGCGTGATAGAATACGCCGCCTTGAAGTTCAATGTCGTGAGTGATCCAATGTCTGAAACCGCAAAAAAAGTAATCGTCGGCATGTCCGGCGGTGTCGATTCCTCCGTTTCTGCCTGGCTGTTGCAACAACAGGGATATCAGGTCGAAGGCCTGTTTATGAAGAACTGGGAAGAAGACGACGGTGAGGAATATTGCACAGCGGCAGCGGATCTGGCTGATGCCCAGGCTGTCTGCGACAAGCTCGGCATTGAACTGCACACCGTTAACTTTGCTGCCGAGTACTGGGACAACGTCTTCGAACTGTTCCTTGCCGAATATAAAGCCGGTCGCACGCCGAATCCGGATATTCTGTGCAACAAAGAGATCAAATTTAAAGCCTTCCTCGAATTTGCCGCCGAAGATTTAGGTGCCGATTATATCGCTACCGGTCATTACGTACGTCGGGCCGATGTCGATGGCAAGAGCCGCCTGCTGCGTGGTCTGGACAGCAATAAAGACCAGAGCTACTTCCTTTATACGCTCAGCCATGAGCAGATTGCGCAAAGCCTGTTCCCGGTCGGCGAACTGGAAAAACCGCAGGTGCGTAAGATTGCTGAAGATCTTGGTCTGGTCACCGCGAAGAAAAAAGACTCTACCGGCATTTGCTTCATTGGCGAACGTAAATTCCGCGAGTTCCTGGGCCGTTATCTCCCGGCGCAACCGGGCAAAATCATTACCGTCGATGGCGATGAAATTGGTGAGCACCAGGGGCTGATGTATCACACTCTCGGTCAGCGTAAAGGTCTAGGTATCGGTGGCACCAAAGAAGGTACCGAAGAACCGTGGTATGTGGTGGACAAAGACGTCGAAAACAACATTCTGGTTGTCGCTCAGGGCCATGAACACCCGCGGCTGATGTCTGTCGGGTTGATTGCCCAGCAGTTGCACTGGGTCGATCGCGAACCATTCACCGGCACTATGCGTTGCACGGTAAAAACCCGCTATCGCCAGACCGATATCCCTTGCACCGTCAAGGCGCTGGACGATGATCGCATTGAAGTGATTTTCGATGAACCGGTTGCCGCCGTGACGCCGGGCCAGTCTGCCGTCTTCTATAACGGTGAAGTGTGCCTCGGTGGCGGTATTATTGAGCAGCGTCTGCCGCTGCCGGTCTGATTATTATCTTTACTTAAAACAAGGAAGCAGTGAACGTGGCAAAGAATTACTATGACATCACCCTCGCCCTGGCCGGTATTTGTCAGTCGGCACGCCTGGTGCAACAACTCGCTCACCAGGGGCATTGTGATGCCGATGCGCTACACGTCTCACTCAACAGTATTATTGATATGAACCCCAGCTCGACGCTGGCGGTTTTTGGCGGTAGCGAAGCCAACCTGCGCGTCGGGCTGGAAACCCTGCTCGGCGTGCTCAATGCCAGCAGTCGCCAGGGCTTAAACGCCGAATTAACCCGCTACACACTCAGCTTGATGGTGCTTGAGCGCAAACTCTCCTCAGCGAAAGGCGCGCTCGACACTCTGGGCAACCGGATCAACGGCCTGCAACGCCAGCTCGAACACTTCGATTTACAGTCCGAAACGCTGATGAGCGCGATGGCTGCTATCTATGTTGATGTGATTAGCCCGCTTGGCCCGCGCATTCAGGTCACCGGTTCCCCTGCTGTACTGCAAAGCCCACAAGTGCAGGCGAAAGTTCGCGCAACCCTGCTGGCAGGCATTCGCGCCGCCGTGCTCTGGCACCAGGTCGGCGGCGGACGTCTGCAACTGATGTTTTCTCGTAATCGCCTGACCACTCAGGCAAAACAAATTCTTGCTCATTTAACCCCGGAGTTGTGATCTATGGAATTATCCTCACTGACCGCCGTTTCCCCTGTCGATGGACGCTACGGCGATAAAGTCAGCGCGCTGCGCGGGATTTTCAGCGAATATGGTTTGCTGAAATTCCGTGTACAAGTTGAAGTACGTTGGCTGCAAAAACTGGCCGCGCACGCAGCGATCAAGGAAGTTCCTGCTTTTGCTGCCGACGCAATCGGTTACCTTGATGCAATCGTCGCCAGTTTCAGCGAAGAAGATGCGGCGCGCATCAAAACTATCGAGCGTACCACTAACCACGACGTTAAAGCGGTTGAGTATTTCCTGAAAGAAAAAGTGGCGGAGATCCCGGAACTGCACGCGGTTTCTGAATTCATCCACTTTGCCTGTACTTCGGAAGATATCAATAACCTCTCCCACGCATTAATGCTGAAAACCGCGCGTGATGAAGTGATCCTGCCATACTGGCGTCAACTGATTGATGGCATTAAAGATCTCGCCGTTCAGTATCGCGATATCCCGCTGCTGTCTCGTACCCACGGTCAGCCAGCCACGCCGTCAACCATCGGTAAAGAGATGGCAAACGTCGCCTACCGTATGGAGCGCCAGTACCGCCAGCTTAACCAGGTGGAGATCCTCGGCAAAATCAACGGCGCGGTCGGTAACTATAACGCCCACATCGCCGCTTACCCGGAAGTTGACTGGCATCAGTTCAGCGAAGAGTTCGTCACCTCGCTGGGTATTCAGTGGAACCCGTACACCACCCAGATCGAACCGCACGACTACATTGCCGAACTGTTTGATTGCGTTGCGCGCTTCAACACTATTCTGATCGACTTTGACCGTGACGTCTGGGGTTATATCGCCCTTAACCACTTCAAACAGAAAACCATTGCTGGTGAGATTGGTTCTTCCACCATGCCGCATAAAGTTAACCCGATCGACTTCGAAAACTCCGAAGGGAATCTGGGCCTTTCCAACGCGGTATTGCAGCATCTGGCAAGCAAACTGCCGGTTTCCCGCTGGCAGCGTGACCTGACCGACTCTACCGTGCTGCGTAACCTCGGCGTGGGTATCGGTTATGCCTTGATTGCATATCAATCCACCCTGAAAGGCGTGAGCAAACTGGAAGTGAACCGTGACCATCTGCTGGATGAACTGGATCACAACTGGGAAGTGCTGGCTGAACCAATCCAGACAGTTATGCGTCGCTATGGCATCGAAAAACCGTACGAGAAGCTGAAAGAGCTGACTCGCGGTAAGCGCGTTGACGCCGAAGGCATGAAGCAGTTTATCGATGGTCTGGCGTTGCCAGAAGAAGAGAAAGCCCGCCTGAAAGCGATGACGCCGGCTAACTATATTGGTCGAGCTATCACGATGGTTGATGAGCTGAAATAAACCTCGTATCAGTGCCGGATGGCGATGCTGTCCGGCCTGCTTATTAAGATTATCCGCTTTTTATTTTTTCACTTTACCTCCCCTCCCCGCTGGTTTATTTAATGTTTACCCCCATAACCACATAATCGCGTTACACTATTTTAATAATTAAGACAGGGAGAAATAAAAATGCGCGTACTGGTTGTTGAAGACAATGCGTTGTTACGTCACCACCTTAAAGTTCAGATTCAGGATGCTGGTCATCAGGTCGATGACGCAGAAGATGCCAAAGAAGCCGATTATTATCTCAATGAACATATACCGGATATTGCGATTGTCGATCTCGGATTGCCAGACGAGGACGGTCTGTCACTGATTCGCCGCTGGCGTAGCAACGATGTTTCACTGCCGATTCTGGTATTAACCGCCCGTGAAAGCTGGCAGGACAAAGTCGAAGTATTAAGTGCCGGTGCTGATGATTATGTGACTAAACCGTTTCATATTGAAGAGGTGATGGCGCGAATGCAGGCATTAATGCGGCGTAATAGCGGTCTGGCTTCACAGGTCATTTCGCTCCCCCCGTTTCAGGTTGATCTCTCTCGCCGTGAATTATCTATTAATGACGAAGTGATCAAACTGACCGCGTTCGAATACACCATTATGGAAACGTTGATACGCAATAATGGCAAAGTGGTGAGCAAAGATTCGTTAATGCTACAACTCTATCCGGATGCGGAGCTGCGGGAAAGCCATACCATTGATGTACTGATGGGACGTCTGCGCAAAAAAATTCAGGCACAATATCCGCAAGAAGTGATTACCACCGTTCGCGGCCAGGGCTATCTGTTCGAATTGCGCTGATGAAAAAATTACTGCGTCTTTTTTTCCCGCTCTCGCTGCGGGTACGTTTTCTGTTGGCAACGGCAGCGGTAGTACTGGTGCTTTCGCTTGCCTACGGAATGGTCGCGCTGATCGGTTATAGCGTCAGTTTCGATAAAACTACGTTTCGGCTGTTACGTGGCGAAAGCAATCTGTTCTATACCCTTGCGAAGTGGGAAAACAATAAGTTGCATGTCGAGTTACCAGAAAATATCGACAAGCAAAGCCCCACCATGACGCTAATTTATGATGAGAACGGGCAGCTTTTATGGGCGCAACGTGACGTGCCCTGGCTGATGAAGATGATCCAGCCTGACTGGCTGAAATCGAATGGTTTTCATGAAATTGAAGCGGATGTTAACGATACCAGCCTCTTGCTGAGTGGAGATCATTCGATACAGCAACAGTTGCAGGAAGTGCGGGAAGATGACGACGACGCGGAGATGACCCACTCGGTGGCAGTAAACGTCTACCCGGCAACATCGCGGATGCCAAAATTAACCATTGTGGTGGTGGATACCATTCCGGTGGAGCTAAAAAGTTCCTATATGGTCTGGAGCTGGTTTATCTATGTGCTCTCAGCCAATCTGCTGTTAGTGATCCCGCTGCTGTGGGTCGCCGCCTGGTGGAGTTTACGCCCCATCGAAGCCCTGGCAAAAGAAGTCCGCGAACTGGAAGAACATAACCGCGAATTGCTCAATCCAGCCACAACGCGAGAACTGACCAGTCTGGTACGAAACCTGAACCGATTGTTAAAAAGTGAACGCGAACGTTACGACAAATACCGTACGACGCTCACCGACCTGACCCATAGTCTGAAAACGCCACTGGCGGTGCTGCAAAGTACGCTGCGTTCTCTGCGTAGTGAAAAGATGAGCGTCAGTGATGCTGAACCGGTAATGCTGGAGCAAATCAGCCGCATTTCACAGCAAATTGGCTACTACCTGCATCGTGCCAGTATGCGCGGCGGGACATTGCTTAGCCGCGAGCTGCATCCGGTCGCCCCACTGCTGGACAATCTCACCTCGGCGCTGAACAAAGTGTATCAACGCAAAGGGGTCAATATCTCTCTCGATATTTCGCCAGAGATCAGCTTTGTCGGTGAGCAGAACGATTTTGTCGAGGTGATGGGCAATCTGCTGGATAATGCCTGTAAATATTGCCTCGAGTTTGTCGAAATTTCTGCAAGGCAAACCGACGAGCATCTCTATATTGTGGTCGAGGATGATGGACCCGGTATTCCATTAAGCAAGCGAGAGGTCATTTTCGACCGTGGTCAACGGGTTGATACTTTACGCCCTGGGCAAGGTGTAGGGCTGGCGGTAGCCCGCGAAATCACCGAGCAATATGAGGGTAAAATCGTCGCCGGAGAGAGCATGCTGGGCGGTGCGCGGATGGAGGTGATTTTTGGTCGCCAGCATTCTGCGCCGAAAGATGAATAAATATGTCCATACTTCACGCATTACGTTAAGCATCCGTTATAATCGGTTGCAGATACCAGCCTGTGGATGCTTAACATGGAATACCAACTCACTCTTAACTGGCCCGATTTTCTTGAACGTCACTGGCAGAAACGCCCGGTGGTGTTAAAACGCGGCTTTAATAATTTTATTGACCCGATCTCTCCAGACGAGTTGGCGGGTCTGGCGATGGAAAGCGAAGTCGACAGTCGACTGGTCAGTCACCAGGATGGCAAATGGCAGGTCAGCCACGGTCCGTTCGAAAGCTACGATCATCTCGGTGAAACTAACTGGTCATTGTTAGTGCAAGCAGTAAATCACTGGCATGAGCCGACCGCCGCGCTGATGCGACCGTTCCGTGAACTACCGGACTGGCGTATTGATGATCTGATGATCTCTTTTTCTGTACCTGGCGGCGGCGTCGGCCCGCATCTCGATCAGTACGACGTGTTTATCATTCAGGGTACCGGACGTCGTCGCTGGCGAGTGGGCGAAAAGCTGCAAATGAAACAGCACTGCCCACACCCGGATCTGTTACAGGTCGATCCGTTCGAAGCCATCATCGATGAAGAGCTGGAGCCTGGCGATATTCTTTATATTCCGCCAGGATTCCCGCATGAAGGCTACGCGCTGGAAAATGCGATGAACTATTCCGTGGGTTTTCGCGCGCCAAATACGCGGGAATTAATTAGCGGATTTGCCGATTATGTGCTGCAACGTGAACTGGGCGGCAACTACTACAGCGATCCTGATGTTCCACCTCGCGCTCATCCTGCGGACGTTCTGCCGCAAGAGATGGATAAACTGCGTGAGATGATGCTCGAATTGATCAACCAGCCGGAACACTTTAAGCAATGGTTTGGCGAGTTTATATCCCAGTCACGTCATGAACTGGATATCGCGCCGCCAGAGCCGCCTTATCAGCCGGATGAAATCTACGATGCGCTGAAACAAGGTGATGTGCTGGTGCGCCTGGGTGGTCTGCGCGTATTGCGCATTGGCGACGACGTGTATGCCAATGGTGAGAAGATCGATTCCCCGCACCGTCCGGCACTGGATGCACTCGCCAGCAACATTGCGCTGACCGCGGAGAATTTTGGCGATGCGCTGGAAGATCCGTCATTCCTCGCGATGCTCGCGGCGCTGGTCAATAGCGGATACTGGTTCTTCGAAGGGTAAGTTTGGATTTAAGCCGGATGCGGCATCACATGCCGCATCCCTTTTCGCTTACTTCCGTTGCGCCGTTAACTCGGCAATACGGACGATCACCTGCACCGCTTTTTCCATACCTTCCAGAGTCACAAACTCATGCTTACCATGATAGTTGTAACCGCCAGTGAACAAGTTCGGGCACGGTAATCCCATAAACGACAACTGCGCGCCGTCGGTACCACCGCGGATCGGTTTCAGTTCCGGTTCAATATCGCAGTCACGCATCGCCTGCTGGGCGATATCGAGAATATGCGGATGCTCAACCACTTTCTCGCGCATATTGTAGTAACTGTCTTCAATCACCAGTTCAATGTAGCAATCAGGATGTAACCCTTTGCCCACTTTTTTGGCGATCTCCATCATTTTACGTTTACGCGCTTCAAACTGTTTACGGTCGAAATCACGGATGATGTAGTGCATATCGGCTCGGTCAACGGTGCCTTTCATGCTCGCCAGGTGATAGAAACCTTCATAGCCTTCTGTCATTTCCGGGCTTTCATCCGCCGGAACTTCCGCATGAATACGTGCCGCCAGCGACAGCGCATTTACCATCACTCCTTTCGCCGTGCCCGGATGAACATTGTTACCGACAATTTTGATATTGACCGATGCGGCGTTGAAGTTTTCAAACTCCAGTTCGCCTACGCCACCACCGTCAACAGTGTAAGCCCAGCGGGCATCGAAGGCATCAACATCAAAATGTTTCGCCCCTTTGCCCACTTCTTCATCCGGGGTAAAGGCGACGCGAATATCACCATGCGGAATGTTTTTCTGTTGCAATACCGCCAGCGCGGTCATGATTTCTGCAATACCGGCTTTGTCATCGGCACCTAACAAGGTTTTACCATCGGTAGTAATCAGGGTCTGACCCAGTAGCTGATGCAGCACCGGGAACATAACCGGTGATAAAACTTCATCGCCGATACCCAGCGCAATATCGCCACCGCGATAGTTTTCAACAATTTGCGGATTCACATTTTTGCCGCTGCAATCCGGTGAGGTATCCACATGAGAAATAAAGCCAATCGCCGGGATATCGCCAGGGACGTTAGCCGGTAACGTCGCCATCAAAGTGCCCTTCTCACTTAAGGTCACATTGATAAGCCCCATCTCTTCGAGCTGCTCTTTCAGCAGATGCAATAACTTCCATTGGCCTTCCGTGCTGGGAACCTGTCTCACCCCTGCTTTTGATTGGGTATCCAGAGACACGTAGTTCAAAAATCGCTCAAGTAGTTTATCCATGTAGTCACCCTCACTTTTTGTGACAACATTATTAAGAAGCAAGAAAAGACAAATATTGCGTCAGGTCACTTTTACCCCTGCAAGCGGGAATATTTATCAGCATTACCTTAATGAATATAAAGCTAAGCCAGTAATTCACAACAAAGATTGGCGATTCAAGCGGTTTGCCGTAGAATTACCGCCCTCATTAAGAGTCACCAAGGTGGTTAACCACAAACCCCGCATCGGTAAGCCATCCGTTGCGTTTACATGGGACAGAGTAAAAAATTGAATAAACAACCGAGTTCGCTTTCACCGCTGGTGCAATTGGCGGGAATTCGCAAATGCTTTGATGGTAAAGAGGTCATTCCCCAGCTGGATCTGACTATCAACAATGGCGAGTTCCTCACGCTGCTTGGCCCTTCTGGCTGCGGTAAAACAACCGTTCTTCGCCTGATTGCAGGTCTGGAAACTGTTGATTCCGGACGCATCATGCTGGATAACGAGGACATCACCCACGTTCCGGCGGAAAACCGCTATGTGAACACTGTTTTCCAAAGCTACGCACTTTTCCCCCACATGACCGTGTTCGAAAATGTGGCCTTTGGGTTGCGCATGCAAAAAACCCCCGCTGCTGAAATTACGCCCCGCGTGATGGAAGCCCTGCGGATGGTGCAGCTGGAAACCTTCGCTCAACGCAAACCGCATCAGCTCTCTGGTGGTCAACAGCAACGCGTCGCCATTGCCCGCGCGGTGGTTAACAAGCCTCGTCTGTTGTTGCTGGATGAGTCGCTCTCAGCGCTGGATTACAAACTGCGCAAGCAAATGCAGAACGAGCTGAAAGCGTTACAGCGTAAGCTTGGTATTACCTTCGTCTTTGTCACTCACGATCAGGAAGAAGCGCTCACCATGTCAGACAGGATTGTGGTGATGCGCGAGGGTCGTATTGAGCAAGATGGTACACCGCGCGAAATTTACGAAGAGCCGAAAAACCTGTTTGTTGCCGGCTTCATTGGCGAAATCAATATGTTTAACGCCACTGTCATCGAACGTCTCGACGAGCAGCGCGTACGCGCCAACGTTGAAGGCCGCGAATGTAATATCTACGTTAACTTCGCCGTTGAACCGGGGCAAAAACTGCATGTTCTGCTGCGCCCGGAAGACTTACGTGTTGAAGAGATTAACGACGACAACCACGCTGAAGGGCTGATTGGTTACGTTCGTGAGCGTAACTACAAAGGCATGACGCTGGAGTCGGTTGTTGAACTGGAAAATGGCAAGATGGTGATGGTCAGCGAATTCTTCAATGAAGACGACCCTGACTTTGACCACTCTCTCGACCAAAAAATGGCCATTAATTGGGTAGAAAGCTGGGAGGTCGTACTGGCTGATGAAGAACACAAGTAAGTTCCAGAATGTAGTGATTGTCACTATTGTCGGTTGGCTTGTGTTGTTTGTCTTTCTGCCCAACCTGATGATCATTGGCACCAGCTTTTTGACCCGCGACGACGCCAGTTTCGTCAAAATGGTCTTTACGCTGGATAACTACACGCGTCTGCTCGATCCGCTCTATTTTGAAGTGCTATTGCACTCGCTGAATATGGCGCTGATCGCCACCCTCGCCTGCCTGGTGCTGGGCTACCCGTTTGCCTGGTTTCTGGCGAAGCTGCCACACAAGGTGCGTCCGCTGCTGCTGTTTCTGCTGATTGTTCCCTTCTGGACCAACTCATTGATTCGTATCTACGGGCTGAAAATTTTCCTCAGCACCAAAGGCTATCTCAACGAGTTTTTGCTCTGGCTGGGCGTTATCGACACACCAATCCGTATCATGTTCACGCCCAGTGCGGTGATTATCGGTCTGGTTTACATTCTGCTGCCGTTTATGGTGATGCCGCTGTACTCCAGTATCGAAAAACTGGATAAGCCGTTGCTTGAGGCGGCGCGCGATCTCGGTGCCAGCAAGTTACAGACTTTTATCCGCATAATTATTCCACTGACGATGCCGGGGATTATTGCCGGATGTCTGCTGGTGATGCTGCCAGCGATGGGCCTGTTCTATGTGTCCGACCTGATGGGCGGTGCGAAAAACCTGCTGATCGGTAACGTCATCAAGGTACAGTTCCTCAATATTCGTGACTGGCCGTTTGGTGCAGCCACCAGCATTACGCTGACTATCGTAATGGGCCTGATGTTGCTGGTTTACTGGCGCGCTTCTCGTCTGCTGAATAAGAAGGTGAGCGAATTAGATGATTAATCCTTTATATTCAATGCATTAGGTTTGTTTTTGAGTGGTTTTGCCGTTTAAGGTAACGGCATTATAGATCCTATCAAAATCAATCAATTGCATTCTGGTTTTGGAGAAAGATTTTTCGAGAACTTCGGTCTTTAACTAAAACTGATTGCGTATAATCCCAATCCCCCCTCCCCGACTATCTGAATGGTCGGGGAGGCACTTCAAGCACAAAATATCATCCCTGCGCCGTTGATTACTCTGCAGGTGAAGTCGGCCACTCAATATCAGGTGCAGTTGATGTATCAACACGATTCAACAACACCCGATATTTATTCCATGCCTCCAGCAACGATCTTTCTTCCTCCGTTGCGATTTCCAGATCTACAGCATCCTGCAGTGGCGCAATATACTCACTGAATTCCTGGATGTAGAACTGTGTGGTGACGGTCTTCCAGCCATTCGGCTCCTGCTGTACCTCCAATAGGCTGAGCATCCACCTATATAGTTTTAATTTTCATCAATCCATTTAACTATCGTTTAATTGTTGTCACATAGGATTCTGCCGTTTTTAACAATGCAGGATAATAAGATGAAAAAAATGTTGTTTTCTGCCGCTCTGGCAATGCTTATTACAGGATGTGCTCAACAGACGTTTACTGTTGGAAACAAACCGACAGCAGTAACACCAAAGGAAACCATCACCCATCATTTCTTCGTTTCGGGAATTGGACAGGAGAAAACTGTCGATGCAGCAAAAATTTGTGGTGGTGCAGAAAATGTGGTTAAAACAGAAACCCAGCAAACATTCGTAAATGGATTGCTCGGTTTCATCACTTTTGGCATTTATACTCCGCTGGAAGCGCGGGTGTATTGCTCAAAATAATTGCATGAGTTGCCCATCGATATGAGCAACTCTATCTGCACTGCTCATTAATATACTTCTGGGTTCCTTCCAGTTGTTTTTGCATAGTGATCAGCCTCTCTCTGAGGGTGAAATAATCCCGTTCAGCGGTGTCTGCCAGTCGGGGGGAGGCTGCATTATCCACGCCGGAGGCGGTGGTGGCTTCACGCACTGACTGACAGACTGCTTTGATGTGCAACCGACGACGACCAGCGGCAACATCATCACGCAGAGCATCATTTTCAGCTTTCGCATCAGCTAACTCCTTCGTGTATTTTGCATCGAGCGCAGCAACATCACGCTGACGCATCTGCATGTCAGTAATTGCCGCGTTCGCCAGCTTCAGTTCTCTGGCATTTTTGTCGCGCAGGGCTTTGTAGGTAATGGCGTTATCACGGTAATGATTAACAGCCCAAGACAGGCAGACGATGATGCAGATAACCAGAGCGGAGATAATCGCGGCTACTCTTCTCACTGATCTATCCCCCAACAGGCTAATGCGCTTTCCTGGTCACGACGAATAACCTGTCCGTAGCAGTTATTTGAACGTGTGCGGCAATCACGCCCACCGTCCTTAATCCACCAGCGAATCGACTCACAGGCACCTTTACGATCACCGGCATTAAGCCGCTTATAAAACGTCGACGGGAAACACTTACCGGGGCCAATGTTATAGGGGCAAAATGACGCGATACCCGCTTTTTGTGGTTCGGTCAGTGGTACTTTAATATTACGTTCCACCCATGCCAGCGCCTTATCACGTTCGATGGCGTTAACCTGGTCGCATTTTTCCTTCGACAGTTTCATACCGGGAAAAACGGGTTTTCCATCCACCATCGTGGCACCCCGACAGATGGTCCAGATGCCGGACCCATCGCGGTATGCCGTTGTGTGGTTACCTTCTTTTTCATCCAGAAACTGGTCGAGAATATCAGGCGCGGGCGCACCGACGGCAATCAGTGCCAGAACGGCAGCCGACAGGCCGTATCTGATTTTTGCGTTCATGGATATTTATCAGGATTTATCGGTTTCTGCCCACGGACAGGTTTATCTGTTCCGGTCAGTGACTTAAGGTTGTGATTCCGGAGGAGTCTTCAGAGAACCAGTAATTCTTCCCGGTAGCTTTCCTTTGTAGGTTATCCATACATTCTGCGCCTCTAAAATTACGGGGCGCTTTTCCGGCGACTGCTCATCCCCTTCACATAACCCGGCAGCAACATCCAGGAAGACCTGTCTGATGCTCCTTCTGGCTGCTGCCTCATAAAACTCCAGCGCGGCACCTTCAACACGGTCCAGCGAGATGTCCAGGTCAAAAATTTCACCGTCAAAGCGTTTTTTGTCCCGTAACGCTAAAGTTACCGTAACTTTATTCTCAAAATTGCGGATCCCTTTCACAATCAGTTCATAGTTTTGAGTCATTGAATTACTCTCCCCGTGCAGCCTTACGCTTGTCTTCTCTGATTTTGAAGTACAGATTTGTCAGATAAGTCAGGAAGCCCAGAACCAGACTCCCCAGCACACCAATCGCAGCCCACTGTGACGGACTGACCTGATCAAGCCACTGTAAAAACCAGTAGCCAGCACTGCCTGCGGAGGTGCCATAGGCAATGCCCGTTGAAATTTTGTCCATGGATTTCATAGCCTCACCTCCGCAAATAACGGATGGCGTAGTTTTACACTGAGAAATGAAAGGGATTTGAAAAGAAAAGCCCGCAAAAGCGGGCGAAACAATATATACAGTAAGGAAAGCACTCTATCCAACAAACCACCCACAGTTAATCGGAATAAAAGCAGAGTGCTTATGAATGATCGCCTGCCCGAAGGTTAGTATTTCTGCACAGCAATTTTGCAAAAAAAAGCGATCATTCATAACTTAAACGTCTTTCAGTCACTCCGGGATTTCCCATCATCGCAGACTGAAAGACTCTAACTGGAGCGGGCAGCGGGAATCGAACCCGCATCATCAGCTTGGAAGGCTGAGGTAATAGCCATTATGCGATGCCCGCATATGGTGCCGACTACCGGAATCGAACTGGTGACCTACTGATTACAAGTCAGTTGCTCTACCTACTGAGCTAAGTCGGCACTGGACCGCCACCGGGGACTCGAACTTCGCACACTCAACTTAAAGGGTTGACGCTCTTTCCTGATGAACTGGTGACGGTTGGTGGCCCTTGCTGGATTTGAACCAGCGACCTGGCGATTATGAGTCGCTCGCTCTCACCACTGAGCTAAAGGGCCGGGCGCAGGATAATAACGTTACGAAATAAATGTTGCAAGCATTCAAGAATCACCTAGTTAAAAATTACCCTTACTTCCTCCACCAGCGCATTCACCATTTCTATCCGAGATAAGTGGCACAAAAAAACCCGCTTGTGGGCGGGTTTTGTTTGCTTTTGCCATCACGTACAAAATCGGCAAAATATCAGATTTGCATGAAATATATGCCTTTCAATCTACTTTTGCAACACTTTGCTTTGAAAATGCCGCCTTTTGTTTTGAACGTGTTCTCATTACAAACAATAAAGCCTCACTATCCAGTCGGTGAAAAATGTGTTTCATTGCAACCCAGTGACGAGTAAATGTTTTGGACCAGTTTTTAGTTGTCACTCCCGCCAGTAATGCCAGCTCCTGGTATTCATAACCTTCCCCACCAAAAAGTTCTGCTTTTACTGCCTGCGCCGCCAGCCAGATTAATTTTTTCAGGCGTTCCTGCGTTTTCCCTGCAATTTTTCTGGTACCGGATTGAGTATTAAATTCATTCCACGCCCACTGTGTTATCACGATCTGATATTCCCAACAAATACTCCCGCTGTAACTCCACAACAACCAGGCTTTATGATGTTCTTCAAGAGACAGAACAGCCCGCCGCCACGATGATGTCGAAAACTCAACCGGACTGACCAGAGGAATTGACGTCCCCTTCGCCAGCGATTGTTTCCCCGGGATTGGTGGATTATCCCGCGTAATCATTTTTCCGGTCACTTCATCTCGGTACCGGATTTTTTTACGCCTGTAACGCCCTGTATCGAACATGGCATTCTCCTGCCAGGCTTCAAGCTGACCTTTTGTTGCCCCACTCAAATCAGCGGTGGCGATAATGAGCTGCTCACGCACAAACTGTAAATACTGGTTATTCATGCGCACTCCAGTTCTGTGATTTTTATCCCCAGCCGCCCACCAGGAACGAGCTGACCGCGCACAATATTGATTTCATCAAACTGCTCGTCGTCTATAAGTAGTCCGGCATGCGTCAGCGCATCCAGTGGTGCCTTCAGGATATTGTCCAGGTCGCGGCGGCGCTTATCCGGTGGCTCTGCAGTAATTTTTATTGCCAGTCTTCCGGACAGGTTTAATTTCAGCCGCTGCTGGCGAACAATTAGCGCCACATCACGGCGATAATGCTTTCCGGCCTCCGAGATGAAATACGTATTGCCATGACGTCGCCAGTAGGTATTCACCGTCGGCGGGTAAGGCAAAACAAATTCTATGCGTTCAGTCATTCATGCTTTCCACTTCAGGACACCCGAATTTCTCGCGTGCATTAAAAAACGAATCAGCAACAACAGCTGGCTGCCGTATTTTTCTTCAAAATCTTTTACCCCGGCGTGCAGTTCGTTATGACATTTACGGCACAGCGGAATAACAAACAAATCATCAGCCTTTGTTCCCATACCTCCCAGGCCATGACCAATGATGTGATGCGGATCATCTGCCTGATTACCGCACGTCATGCATTTCTGCGTTTTTACCCAGCGCGTGTATACAGGCATCTCTTCCCGTTGTGGTTTCTGGCGCTGGAGATACTGAGCCGGAGACTCCGGATCAACGGCGATGCTTACTAACGTCTTTTCCTGGAGTGGGGGCTGTTGCTGGTGGACGTGAAGTGGCAGCGCAATATTTTTTGTGCGCTGCTTCAGTATGCTGGTGGCAGTCTGTTCTCCCGGTACGATGTCACTCTCACGGTATACGGAGCGGATTTTTTCCACCGGTAATCCCAGTGAACGACACGATACAGACTCCGGAAGCGCATCAGCCACCTGATTGCAGACCGCCCACCAGGATAATTCGGCCAGCGATAACTCCCTCTCCTGCGTACCGCTGATTGCGTGACGGATGACGTCAATCATCCATGCTGACAAGTTTTGGTGAGCAAGTTGCTCAAGTGATTCTGAGGTCTGGTCACGCAACTGGTTGTCGCAGTGCCAGCACAACACCATTGCGCCGGTACCATAACGGTGAATGACGGTTTCACTGTGGTGATAATCGCCGTGTGGCCACTGGCAGGATTTAACATGGCGCAGTAACCAGTCAGACAATGCGCCAGCGCCACCAGCAGCACGAATCACTCGTTCGTCGCTGAAAAATGGCAGTAATGATTTATCCTCCGCCAGCGACTGGCGAACGGCAGGAACGACCCCGGACGGCAGATTACGCATGCTTTTCGGTTCCGGCTCCACCAGTACCCGGGTATTGTGGAATACCGGCATGGATTCACGGCCTGGCTTAAGGACCACCAGCCCGAGTTCCGGAACCAGAACAGGTCGAAGTAATACCCGCACATTACCTCCAGATCCGTTGCTGGAATGTGCAGGACGGACGCGGTGGCCGTTCGGAGTAAGGGAGCCTGACGGAGATTATCCAGTGACGGTAGTCGAGGCTAAGGGCTTTTTTAACCTCGCATCCGCGCCTGCGGTAACACTGAATGAGCCATTCGGCCTGTTCTTCAGTGCATGGGGGATGCTGGTACCAGTCTGACTTAAATGCATGAGAATACCGCTCGTGCGTGTGGGCAAGAACGGTCGAATTATCATGATTGTAATATTTTGCGTTGCGTGCCATCGGTTTTCTCCGGTGGCACGGTGTTACTCAGCGGGAGTTCAGCCCCGCGCAAGATTGTAGATGAGTTTATTCTTCTGAAAAAGCAGAAAAGCCAGCTTTTATTCCGATCTCTTTCAATGCCTGTAATGAAGTGACAAACTCACCGTCGCGCAAGATAAATCCGTCCGTCACTCGGGCATCCACAAAATTAATTAACGCAGCCCCATTTTTTTGCAAACACACAATGCGGTAATGACTAACAATATTTCCATTTTCAACGCACACAGCATAGAGGCCATCTTCACAAAAAATTTTACGCAGTTCTTCGATGTTCATCATCAGAATCCTTCCGGATAATTAGCTCTCCCCTTTAAGGGACCATCCCTCTTATCCCTGCGCGCTACTTAAGTATTTTTGATTCTATTCCGGCACCGTCCAGAACTTCAAACGCGTTGAAAATAAAAACAAAAACCCGCCGAAGCGGGTTAAGTGCGGGTGCGTTGAGGATGCCTGCCACATCAGAGGTGGCGAGGGATTTCTCCCTCGCCGGGTCTCTTACTCCTCAGGTTCGTAAGCTGTGAAGACAGCGACCTCCGTCTGGCCGGTTCGGATTCGTACCTCGCAGAGGTCTTTCCTCGTTACCAGTGCCGTCACTATGACGGTTAAACAGATGACGATCAGGGCGATTAGCATCGCCTTTTGCTGCTTCATAGCCTGCTTCTCCTTGCCTTTCGGCACGTAAGAGGCTAACCTACGTGTGTAGAGCATAGATATGGCCTCAGATTAATGTTAAGCGTCTTGCCGGACGCGTAATGTTAACTGGGGCTTTTCTCTATCTGCCTTTGGTGTTGATGCCCGAGGCAGATAGCCTCAAGCACCCGCAGCAATTCTACTTAACTACCGTTACCTCGCCAATATGAAATCAATCAGAAAGGTGATCCATAAGAACAACAGCAAGACAATAAATTGCCATTACAGCAGCAATAGCCAGCGCACATTTGAGAACCAGCACCACAACCTCCTGTATTGGACGTACACCAGTCCTGATAAATATGAGGCTGTCTCGTCAGTGATTCAATACAACTACTGGGTATAGTTTCTATGATTTTGTTCTGTGGAAATGGAAAACAGCAACCAGTCACCACCAGCACTTCTTTAAACATGCCAAGTCACACGCAAGCCAACATTATAGTTCCCTTTGAGCGAGCAGATGAAGCTAGCAAAAATATTGATCACTTAGGATGCATTACTAACGTTGCTATGTGTTAACGAACAGGGAGTGGGTCATCAGCATAAATATTTATGCAGTAGGTTTCTTTTAGGACTAGATTAATCAAAAACATTTAGATAAAATTATAAAATCAAGAAATTGGTGGCAATTAATCTTTAATTGTGCCAGCTGAATTTCGTTATTATAGAAGATTAGCTTTTTTTTGAATGTTTGGAGAGTAAAATGTTAGAACCACCAAAGAGTTATAATGAAATGTTGCCTATGCTCCATAAGGCGACTTTTATTACTACATTTATATTTTACCTATCATTAGTCATTTATGGCTACATGCCATTGGTTGGCATTAATGCCAAGTATATCCCCCCCGTTAAAGACTACGAGGAATTTATTAAATGGATATTAACCTTTGGCATATTACCAATTGCATCTTCAGTTTTTTGGTCAGTAATTAGTGGAGCTTTAGATCTACATAATAATGTAGCAAAAATTATTGGAATAAGGAAGATGTGGGATAGTCATTTAATTATTAAACCATTAGCAAAAATTGCAGGCGTTACGAGAAAATTAACTACTGATGAATCTCACAAGGTAATGAGTAAACTGTATTACCCAGAAGTTAAAGAGTTAAAAGACAAACATTACGTTGAACTTTTCTGGAACAAAGTTTATTACTTTTGGGTTTTCTTTGAACATACAGTAATCGCATTTGTTACTATTTTAATAATAAGTATCGCCAAATTAACAAATATATTCTCTGTTACTGGCTCTTTAATTAATCTTTGGTTGTGGATTATTTCTCTTGTCGCATTTGACTTCCTTATTTTCATAGCATCAGTTAAACCAAGAACAGAAAGCCAAGTAAGACAAATACCTGATAGCAAAATAAAAGAATTCTTTAACAATAACAATATTTTTTAAACGAGGTTGATTTTGAATTACAAAATAAATGGAATAAACATACGTTCAGAAAATGCAGCGAAACCGCACACTATGCCATCTAACTATCTCTGTAAACAGATTGAAAGCACTAATAAAAATGGCAATGCCCTTGATTTTGGATGTGGAAAACTTAGATATTCAGAACAATTAGTAAATAAATTTGAAACTGTGACATTTTTAGATTCCAGAAGACAACTAGAAAGAGTGCAAATTATCAGAGGTGTACAAACCACGATTCCAGATTACGTGATAAATAACTATAAGAATGCTAATATTGTTTCTTATGAAAATATAGATAAAATAACAAATCATTATGATTTCATACTTTGCGCAAACGTGCTTTCCGCAATTCCATGTGAATCCACAATTCACAAAGTCCTCAGTGCGATTAGAGAATTATTAAAGAGTGATGGTGAAGCACTGATTGTCAATCAATACAAAAGTTCTTATTTCAAGAGGTACGAGAGCGGTATTAAACATTTGCATGGGTATATATACCAAAACTCTCGTAATGCTTTCTACTATGGTTTATTAGATGTGGATACTGTAAGTAAAATATGCTCAGATAATAATTTAGAAATAATAAAATCATGGAGCAAAGCAGGTAGTTCATATGTGGTTGTTGGTAAACATATACATATTTAGTTTATTTCAACAAATTATTAGAAAGAGTGATTTGCTTGTTAATTATTAGCTCGGCAGTGCCGGATCAACATGACCCTGCCACTTAGGCCATTGCCGGTTTACCTACTTTTGTAAGGTTCAGCATGAAGTTTTTATATACTCTTCCTAATATCAATAGTGATGCTCGCTTATGTTAGCTGCTTCTTGTACATAGTAGCCTTCTCCGACAGTACTGCAATGAGCGGAGAGTAAAAGTCGATAAACAATAAGGAGGTTCACAATAAATATTTCTCGGTGAAACTTTCAAAGCATTCTCTGTTTTGCTAAATCGACAATTATAAATCAACAACATTTAGTGTTATATCAATATTATTTAGCCTTGCAATCTCTGATGAATCACTTGCTATTTTAGCTTTTAATTTATCAATATTAATCATATCTTCATGGCTTATATAAACCATATCACCTTGGTTAACTTTAGATTTGTTCACTATGGCTTGAATAACAGACAAATCATCCATTACACCTCTCATAAATTTCACCATGCTTTGATCTTTGAAGTCAGATATCGATTTTGAACGTTGCTTACGTTGAATTGTTCCTTTTGTAATTACTTCATTAATTTCTTTTAAACCAGTGAGCATATCAGACAGACTGCCTTCGCAACTCATCCGATGTTTTATTGCATTGCGATTAATAATATTGAGTATAATTTCGAGTGAATCTTTATCACTCCATGGATGTAATGATGTATAATCATGATGGCGTCGAATGGCGTCAATCATATCCTGGACCATATCTTCATCTGCTTTATCGCAAAGTTCATTCACGAAATAGCTGGGGTCGATTATTTTACAATAACTTGGAGTTAGGTATCTTGAGGCTTTACAAAAACCAAAAATATATAAAGTAGAGTATTTATCTTTCAGACTCTCTCCTATTTCATTTGTTTCCTCAAAAGATTCGATAGTTTTTTTAATTTTTGCTGGACTTGCATTCGTAGTAACTTGAACTGCTATCATGTTTTTATTATCAGCTAAATCAATGGCGGGAAAATTAACTTTAATCTGATTCATGTTTACCAGTTCACCCATTTTCAGCGCGCGAAACATAAAGATGGTCAATGACTCAATTATTCTTTCCATGTCATGAAAGCCTGCCTGTTTGCGTTGCGCGATATAAAGCCGGAGTAGTGCAATATCACTCTGTAAGTTTCTAATAAGTGGATCAATCATAGCTAATAATCCTTTTCAATGAAGCTGGAGGTGTGTTTAACTATTAGTTAAATTTCTATTTTTATAGAAACAAGCTTTACAACTTCATCAAAGTTTCTCAAATCCTAATCCACTTTGCAAATCCACTAACCATGCTGAATGCTTTCTGTTGTTAAACATATCCGCTGCTGGCACCAAGCAGACAAACACACTAACTCTACCCTACTCCACAAAAGAGCCAATCAATATCTGAACTAATAAACTTTAATCTCATCACTTCAATAAATATCGAGCATTTCCCTGATAGAATGCTAGTATGCGCTGCATAACTTCACTCTTCCGGCACTCGCGACAGATTATGTTCTGACGCCTGTCGTAGCGACGTATTTCTCCGTCAGGTAATGACCAGATAAGGTCCGGATCAACCGCAGATGGTTCCTTCAGCTTTGCCCTTGAGAGCTTTTTACGGGCATTTTGCCAGTCCTTACGCGCCTGTTCAGACGGGAATAACCCGTAACCAGAGTTGTATACATCGCCGCTGGCAACCAGCTCTCTTGCGAGAACGCTCATCAGATATCTTGTCGCACCTGTCTTGACTTCCAGTTGCCGTAACGTCTCACGACCGCTCTGGCGCACGAGTTCCACCACCTGCCCTTTAATTTTTTCCCGCTCTTCTTGTGTAAAAACTTTTGCCACAAGTCCCCCTTAAAATTACCTCATGACCTGAAATCAAAACTTATCCTCTGAAACCAGGCGGAATTTCTGTATCCGGTTCAGAAATATGATTAACACAACGCTGTACAGGTGAACGCCCCAGGCGGATGACCAGTTCGTCCCATTTTTCGCGGAGCTTTGACGGGCTCATGATGTTTTTTACCCAGAACGGATCCCGCTGTACCCGACCAAACATTTCACAAATTTGTCTGTGGCTTCTGCCATCCAGCATCCGCATTGTGCGCACATCATTGGCCCAGACAGTCCAGTTAGGCTCTTTTGGTCGCATGATCTCGCCATCATCACTGGCGGCCTGTTCGTAGAGACCCACGATCCGCCCCCATATCCACTGCGCACACGCCAGATCCTCCTGGCTACCCCACTGGCGTTTTTTCGCACTAAACACAACTGCGCCAGGGTGCCGGATTAAAAAATCCTGTTCAGCCGTCTGCGGGTCCGGTTGCGAAGCTTCCGGACGAAAAGTGTTTTTATTCTCTGTAGTAATCTCTGTTGTATTCTCTGTAGGATCATCGGGCCATTTTGACCCGATGACATTGGGTCGTTTTGAACCAATGGAGCGTTTCATTTTGACCTCTTCCATCGTGTCATTTTGACCTGATGGAGCGGCGCATTTTGAACCGATGGATTCGCTCAATTTGCCATCATCTAAAAGCTCGCTCCCATAGTTAATCGTGTAGAAATTGGTCATATCGCGCTTTGATTTATTGAGCTTTTCACAACGCAAGAGCCCCAGCGTTTTCAGACTTGCAAACGCGCGCTTTAACGTTGACTCTGACCAGAATGGGAACTGTTCCAGCCATTGTTCCGTTGTGTTGTAAATCCAGCGAACACCATCACATTCCATGCCGGAATTGGTATCTCTCAACCAGTAATGCAACTGCTGCAACACAATGGCTTCATTTAAGCCAATCTTCATCGCAAGCTGTGTGTTTATAACCAGTGGGCGTTCAGCAAAAAGAAGGCTCATAATTCCATCCAGCTTTTTGTTGGTATTGCTGTCGATACGCAAGTTTGAAAGCAATTGCTTTTTCTATAAGTTCGTCAGTTTCACGATCCACTACGGCAGGATCAGCAAAAAGCAGTCCGGACTCCACCACATCGCCATATTCTTTGTTTAACCCGGCGATCATGTACGTGATGCTTTTTCCGTCACTAATTTCACGATACAACCTGAAATCATTAATCCGGATAGCCTCCATAATTGCAGGCACTAGCGCCGTGAACTTTTCACGCTTATCCCTGGTGTCGATAGCCTTCCAGCGTTCGAATATCTTCACTCGATTAACGCCAAGCGCTCGCTGATCAACCGCGCCACCTTCATCTGTGACACGCTGAACATCGATGTTCGGGCGCTCTTTCAAAGCCCAGAATGCTTCAGTGATTAATATCGTCGCCTGCTCCTGTGTCATTCCTGGTCGACATATCCAGGCATCCAGAGCCTCACGAGCCTGTTCAGGAGTGATTTTCATTGTTCAACCGCCCCGCCCGCTTCGTCTTACGATATTCATCATAAACTTTGGGATCATACTGAAGCTCCCCGCCAGATGCCTCCTGTAGACGCATCGCGCGACCTTCGGGAACTAAATCCCCTTTCCAGCTATAAAGCGAAGCCAAACGAATACCTGCTGCTTGTGCAAGTTTTGTTTTTGAACCGAAATACAAAAGAGCGTCAGTTTTAAGCATTTAAAACACCTTTATTGTTAGTCATAACTAACAAGATAGATGTTAACAAAAACATAGTCAATACGATTTAGCATTAGCTAACTATGGAAACAAAAAATTTAACTATCGGCGAACGCATCAGGTATCGTCGGAAAAACCTCAAACACACCCAAAGGTCTCTTGCTAAAGCCCTGAAAATCTCCCATGTGTCTGTATCACAATGGGAACGGGGTGATAGTGAACCTACAGGGAAGAACCTTTTTGCCCTCAGCAAAGTATTGCAATGCTCACCAACATGGATTCTATTTGGCGATGAAGACAAGCAACCAACACCACCTGTTGAGAAGCCAGTTGCCTTATCCCCCAAAGAACTAGAGCTCCTTGAGCTGTTTAATGCACTGCCAGAATCAGAACAGGATACCCAGCTCGCCGAAATGCGAGCTCGAGTAAAAAACTTCAATAAACTCTTTGAAGAATTACTAAAAGCCCGTCAGCGGACAAATAAAAGATAACATCATCAATGAGTTATCTTTTACCACATCAATTATGTTAGCTATAGCATACAAAATCACTTGACCGATATGTTAGTCATGGCTAATCTTGTTTGCATCAACACACCGCACGGTGTTCTCAGCAAACAGTTCCGCTACCCCAGCGTTAAGGGGAAATGAGGTCAGCATGGATACTATCGATCTTGGCAACAACGAATCTCTGGTGTACGGCGTGTTTCCAAACCAGGACGGCACGTTCACCGCAATGACGTATACCAAAAGCAAAACGTTTAAAACCGAAAATGGTGCCCGTCGCTGGCTGGAAAGAAACTCAGGTGAGTGATATGGATTTCGACACAATCATGGAAAAGGCTTACGAAGAATACTTCGAAGGCCTTGCCGAAGGCGAAGAAGCTCTCAGCTTCAGTGAGTTTAAACAGGCGCTTTCCAGTTCGGCAAAATCTAACGGCTGATAAGCGAAACAGCACCGCGAGGAATCAGTATGCAGAAACGAGAACCCGTCATCATCGCGCCAGACTATACCGATGATGAACTTTATGAGTGGATGCACCAGAAAATTAATGCAGCGCAGGATCTGAAATGGGCCAATGAAGCCAGGGCTAAGCAGGCTGAAAATCTGTCCGCTCTGGAGCAGGATATCACTAATCTGGAAAAAGCAGCGGCATTAAGCATTGCCAGAATGATTACATACCCGCGTTAATAGCTAACCAACGAAGCTAAGGTTGGTAATTAAGGAGTTCTCCACGGGTGAGGTGGAGTGCGTGCGCCGGACACGGGTGAGCATCCGGCACTGACAGTTTACTGAAAGGATATTTCCCTGAAAAGTCAGACCATAACGCGAAAGCGCACGGCGAGGTAGCTGGTTCATAGATAGCCTGTCGTTAAATTTTCGTCGACCGTGCGCTTCCGGTTGTGGCAATCCGCGAAATGGCGCGGCGGTAAGTATGGCGGGGTTATTCCTTCCCCCGTTGAGGACACCGGGTTGTCAGGTTGACCATACGCTTAAGTGACAACCCCGCTGCAACGCCCTCTGTTATCAATTTTCTGGTGACATTTGGCGGTATCAGTTTTACTCCGTGACTGCTCTGCCGCCCTTTTTAAAGTGAATTTTGTGATGCGGTGAATGCGGCTAAGCGCACGCGGAACAGTTAAAACCAAAAACAGTGTTATGGGTGGATTCTCTGTATCCGGCGTTAATTGTTAACTGGTTAACGTCACCTGGAGGCACCAGGCACCGCATCACAAAACTCATTGTTGAGGGCGCGATAATGAAAACGTTATTACCAAACGTTAATACGTCTGAAGGTTGTTTTGAAATTGGTGTCACTATCAGTAACCCTGTATTTACTGAAGATGCCATTAACAAGAGAAAACAAGAACGGGAGCTATTAAATAAAATATGCATTGTTTCAATGCTGGCTCGTTTACGTCTGATGCCAAAAGGATGTGCACAATGAATTCAGCATTTGCGCTTGTTCTGACAGTTTTTCTTGTTTCCGGAGTGCCAGTTGATATTGCAGTCAGTGTTCACAGGACAATGCAGGAGTGTATGACTGCAGCAACCGAACAGAAAATTCCCGGTAACTGTTACCCGGTCGATAAAGTTATTCACCAGGATAATATCGAAATCCCGGCAGGTCTTTAAAACAGTTCCGTAATAAATATCCGGTTTCATTCTTATATGCCAGCAATGGCAGGGATTTGTTCATCCTTAAATCTGTCATGAGGTTAAAACAAAATGAGTAAAGTCTTTATTTGCGCCGCTATTCCTGACGAACTGGCAACAAGGGAAGAAGGCGCTGTGGCTGTAGCCACAGCCATTGAAGCTGGCGACGAACGCCGTGCTCGAGCAAAATTTCACTGGCAATTCCTGGAACATTATCCGGCTGCTCAGGACTGCGCTTATAAATTTATTGTCTGCGAGGATAAACCTGGTATACCCCGCCCTGCCCTCGATTCATGGGATGCTGAATATATGCAGGAAAACCGCTGGGATGAGGAGTCTGCTTCTTTTGTCCCGGTTGAGACTGAATCCGATCCGATGAACGTCACTTTTGACAAGTTGGCCCCTGAAGTACAGAACGCTGTCATGGTTAAGTTCGACACATGTGAAAACATCACCGTTGATATGGTTATTAGCGCACAGGAATTGTTGCAGGAAGACATGGCAACATTCAACGGACATATCGTTGAAGCGTTGATGAAAATGCCAGAAGTTAACGCCATGTATCCGGAGCTTAAGTTGCACGCCATTGGGTGGGTTAAGCATAAATGTATTCCTGGTGCTAAATGGCCCGAAATTCAGGCAGAGATGCGCATCTGGAAAAAACGTCGCGAAGGTGAACGCAAGGAAACCGGAAAATACACGTCTGTTGTTGATCTCGCCCGCGCCAGAGCCAATCAACAGTACACTGAAAATTCAACAGGAAAAATCAGCCCGGTCATTGCTGCCATCCATCGCGAATACAAGCAGACATGGAAAACACTGGATGACGAACTGGCCTACGCTCTCTGGCCTGGTGATGTGGATGCCGGAAACATTGATGGCAGCATCCATCGCTGGGCAAAAAATGAAGTTATCGACAACGACCGCGAAGACTGGAAGCGTATCTCGGCATCAATGCGCAAACAGCCTGATGCCCTTCGCTACGACCGCCAGACTATTTTTGGCCTTGTCCGTGAACGTCCGATCGACATTCACAAAGACCCTGTGGCACTGAACAAATACATTACTGAATACCTGACTACAAAGGGCGTGTTTGAAGATGAAGGAAGAAATCAGAGCGCAACTGATACTCTCTCGTCGCCAGTACCAGAAACTGATGCAGTGGAAACGGCAATTCCGGACAACGAAAAAACCGAATGCAAAGTGGAAGTCGAACCATCTGTAGAGCGTGAGGGGCCGTTCTACTTCCTCTTCACCGACAAGGATGGCGAAAAATACGGTCGCGCAAACAAACTTTCTGGTCTGGATAAGGCACTGGCTGCCGGGGCTACTGAAATCACGAAAGAAGAATATTTCGCCCGCAAAAACGGTACATACTCAGGTTCACAACAAAATACTGGTGCATCTGACACGACCGCACAACCAGGGCCGGTAAAAGTTACCGCTGACGAAGTAAACAAAATTATGCAGGCAGCCAATATCAGCCAGCCTGACGCCGATAAGTTGCTTGCTGCCTCTCGCGGAGAATTTGTTGCAGGGATTAGCGACCCGAATGATCCGAAATGGGTTAAGGGGATCCAGACCCGCGATTCTGTAAACCAGAACCAGCATGAATCGGAACGGAACTACCAAAAAGCGGAACAAAACAGCCCAAATGCGTTACAAAACGAGCCAGAAACGAAACAGCCTGAACCAGTGGCGCAACAGGAAGTGGAAAAAGTCTGCACCGCCTGCGGTCAGACCGGCGGCGGCAACTGCCCTGATTGTGGCGCGGTGATGGGCGACGCAACATACCAGGAAACATTCGATGAAGAGTATCAGGTTGAAGTTCAGGAAGATGATCCGGAGGAAATGGAAGGCGCTGAACATCCACACAAGGAGAATACTGGCGGCAATCAGCATCACGATAGCGATAATGAAACTGGCGAGACGGCAGATCACTCAATTAAGGTGAACGGTCATCAAGAAATCACATCCACCAGCAGGACGTGTGACCATCTAATGATCGACCTTGAAACCATGGGAAAAAATCCTGATGCCCCGATCATCTCAATAGGTGCAATATTTTTCGATCCGCAAACCGGAGATATGGGACCGGAATTTAGTAAGACTATCGATCTGGAAACTGCTGGCGGAGTCATTGATCGGGACACCATTAAATGGTGGCTTAAGCAATCACGCGAAGCGCAATCTGCCATTATGACCGATGAAATCCCGTTAGATGATGCACTGTTACAATTGCGGGAATTTATCGACGAAAACTCCGGTGAATTTTTTGTTCAGGTCTGGGGAAATGGAGCCAACTTCGACAACACGATTTTGCGCCGTTCATACGAACGGCAGGGGATCCCCTGCCCGTGGCGTTACTACAACGATCGCGATGTACGCACAATCGTTGAGCTGGGGAAAGCCATAGACTTCGATGCCAGAACGGCTATTCCATTCGAAGGTGAGCGCCATAATGCACTTGATGACGCCCGTTACCAGGCAAAATACGTTTCAGTTATCTGGCAAAAACTGATCCCGAGTTAGGCTGATTTTTAATGTTCAACCGTCGCCAGTTGTCGTTGATATTCTGCAACTGGCGCGTTCCGGAGTGATAGCCATGAGCGAACAGTACCTGATAACGCTCGACGAGTGGAAACCAAAACGGTTCAGTCTCCCAATAACAAACACTACCCTGGTGAAATACGGAAAACTAGGATACATCGTTCCAAGGCCACAAAAAATTCGTGGGCGTTGGCTGATAGATCGCCGAGCAGTATTTGTTGGGCCTGGTGAAACGGGAATTGCGCCGGAAATTCATACTGGCGATGATGATGCACTGAAGGAGATTTTAACTCATGTCACCGAGGCCACGAAAAAACAGCATTGACGTAGCCGGTCTTTACGAAAAGTTTGATCGCAGAACTGGCAGAGTTTACTACCAGTATAAAAATCCTGTGACTGGAAAATTTCACGGACTCGGAACAGACAAAGGTAAGGCAGAAAAAATCGCTTCCACAGCCAATCAGCGAATAGCTGCAGCAGAAGCTGAATATTTCATGCGCAAAATTGATGAAAGTCCGTCAGCAACAAAACGTCGGGGTATCAGATTAAAGGCATGGGTTGATCGATATCTGAAAATACAGGACACGCGACTGAAAAATGGAGATATTGCAGCTACAACTCACAAAGAAAAAACTCGAATGGCTGCATACCTGGTTTCCCGTCTGGGAAACCACCCATTGAAAGAACTGGAAGTAAGAGACTTTGCATTAATACTGGATGAGTGGCTGGATAAAGACATGGTCAGCACAGCGAGAGTAAATCGTGGATTATGGGTTGATATTTATAAAGAAGCACAGCATGCAGGGGAAGTTCCTCCTGGATGGAATCCTCCGGAGGCTACCCGTAAACCGATCCCTAAAGTAACCAGAGCCAGGCTCACCATGGAAGACTGGCAAAAAATTTACAATGCAACGCCTGAAAAACACTTTATCCGTAACGCAATGCTTCTTGCGATTGTTACTGGTCAGCGCCGTGATGACATTTGCCACATGCGTTTTTCAGATGTGTGGAACGAACACTTGCATATCACCCAGGGAAAAACCGGAATGCGTCTGGCGTTACCGCTTACACTACGCTGTGATGCCATTGGGATAACGTTAAAAGAAGTTATTGATGGGTGCCGAGACAGAATATTAAGTCCATATCTAATCCATAGTCGGCACCAGAAACAACCGAAGCCGATGAGTAAAGACAACCTGAGCGACTACTTTGCCAAAGCACGGGATCTGGCTGGGATAATTCCACCAGCAGGAAAAACTCCGCCAACATTTCATGAACAACGCTCTCTATCAGAACGGCTGTACCGTGCACAGGGTATCGATACAAAAACATTACTAGGACATAAAGTCCAGGCAACCACCGATCGCTATAACGATACTCGAGGTCAGGAATGGGTTAAGTTGGTTATTTGACAAACACCATATGGAATATCCGTCACCATCTCAGGAAAAAAGTGTTGTAAAATGCGTGGCCTAGTTTTGGGGAAACGTTTTGGAGAGATTTTGGAGAAAGGAAAAAATTGAATAAATTCAAAATCCTGAAAGTGTCCCGCCTTATGAATAAAAAGGTGGAACTCGAATGATCGGTCGACTGCTTCGCGGCGGTTTTATGACCGCTATCTACGCGTACCTGTATATCCCAATCATTATTTTGATTGTGAACTCCTTTAACAGCTCGCGCTTTGGCATCAACTGGCAGGGTTTTACCACCAAATGGTATAGCCTGCTGATGAACAACGACAGCCTGTTACAGGCAGCGCAGCATTCACTAACAATGGCGGTGTTTTCGGCGACGTTTGCTACGCTTATCGGTTCACTGACGGCAGTTGCGCTGTACCGTTATCGCTTTCGCGGTAAGCCGTTCGTTAGCGGAATGCTGTTTGTGGTAATGATGTCACCAGATATCGTGATGGCAATTTCGCTGCTGGTGCTGTTTATGCTGCTGGGTATTCAGCTTGGCTTCTGGTCGCTGCTGTTCTCGCATATCACCTTCTGCCTGCCATTTGTGGTGGTGACGGTGTATTCGCGCCTGAAAGGTTTTGACGTGCGGATGCTGGAAGCGGCGAAAGATCTCGGTGCCAGCGAATTTACCATTCTGCGAAAAATCATTCTGCCACTGGCAATGCCAGCGGTGGCGGCGGGCTGGGTGTTAAGCTTTACCCTGTCGATGGACGATGTGGTAGTTTCTTCGTTCGTCACCGGACCAAGCTATGAAATTCTGCCGTTAAAAATTTATTCGATGGTCAAAGTCGGCGTATCGCCGGAAGTTAACGCGCTGGCAACCATATTACTGGTGCTGTCGCTGGTGATGGTTATTGCCAGCCAGCTTATTGCTCGTGATAAAACGAAAGGTAACACAGGGGACGTTAAATGAAAAAATGGTCACGCCACCTGCTCGCGGCGGGTGCTCTGGCACTGGGCATGAGCGCCGCTCACGCCGATGACAACAACACGCTGTATTTCTACAACTGGACCGAGTACGTGCCGCCAGGACTGCTTGAACAGTTCACCAAAGAAACCGGTATTAAGGTTATCTATTCGACTTACGAGTCGAACGAAACCATGTATGCCAAGCTGAAAACGTACAAAGACGGTGCCTATGACCTGGTGGTTCCTTCAACCTATTACGTCGATAAAATGCGTAAAGAAGGGATGATCCAGAAGATCGACAAGTCGAAGTTAACGAACTTCAGCAATCTCGATCCAGACATGCTCAATAAGCCGTTTGACCCGAATAACGATTACTCCATTCCGTATATCTGGGGTGCGACGGCGATTGGTGTTAACGGTGATGCGGTGGATCCGAAATCTGTCACCAGCTGGGCCGATCTGTGGAAGCCTGAGTACAAAGGCAGCCTGCTGTTGACCGACGATGCCCGTGAAGTGTTCCAGATGGCGCTGCGTAAGCTGGGCTACTCCGGTAACACCACCGATCCGAAAGAGATTGAAGCTGCATATAATGAGCTGAAAAAACTGATGCCAAACGTCGCAGCGTTTAACTCCGATAACCCAGCTAACCCGTACATGGAAGGCGAAGTTAACCTCGGCATGATCTGGAACGGTTCTGCTTTCGTTGCACGGCAGGCGGGTACGCCAATTGACGTGGTGTGGCCGAAAGAAGGCGGCATTTTCTGGATGGACAGCCTGGCGATCCCGGCAAATGCCAAAAACAAAGAAGGCGCGCTGAAATTGATCAACTTCCTGCTGCGCCCGGATGTGGCAAAACAGGTTGCTGAAACTATCGGTTATCCAACGCCAAACCTTGCGGCGCGTAAGCTGTTAAGTCCGGAAGTGGCGAACGATAAAACGCTCTACCCGGATGCTGAAACCATTAAAAATGGCGAATGGCAGAATGACGTTGGCGCAGCCAGCAGCATTTATGAAGAGTATTATCAGAAGCTGAAAGCAGGACGTTAATTCAGCAAGCGGGCGGTGGCATTACCGCCCGTTTTTTATTTAGCAAGGATGTGGCTAATGAGTCAGGACAGTAAAGTTTTATCCCGCTCTTTCGTCGGTATTGTGGTCCCCTTGCAGGCCTGATAAGCGTAGTGCATCAGGCAATGCTTCCCGCTTTTAATCCCTTCAGCAACTTTTCAACAAACTCAGGCACCACCTGGCTTGCCGGGCCGTAATATTTCTCGGCAAATTCATTACCAACCTGACTCGGTTCAAGATTCAGTTCCACGGTGTGCGCGCCATGCAGTTTCGCTTCGTGAACAAACCCAGCCGCCGGATAAACATGCCCGGATGTACCAATGGCAATGAAAATATCGGCCATCGACAACGCCATATAAATTTCATCCATGCCGAGTGGCATTTCGCCAAACCACACTACATGCGGGCGCAAGGGTGCCGGAAACTGGCAGCAATGGCATTTATCTTCTGGGGTAACGTCTCCGGTCCAGTCGAGAACCTGACCACTTTGTGAACAACGAACTTTCAGCAGTTCCCCATGCATATGAATCACATTGGTATTACCTGCGCGTTCATGCAGGTTGTCGATATTCTGCGTCACCAGCAAAAAGCGATCGCCGAGGGCGTCTTGCAGTTTAGCCAGCGCAAGATGCGCGGCGTTAGGCTGAATTTCTGGCTGCTGCAGCTGTCGACGACGGGCGTTATAAAACGCTTGCACCAGTTCAGGATCGCGATCGAAACCTTCCGGCGTTGCCACATCTTCAACCCGATGTTCTTCCCACAGGCCATCTGCGGCGCGAAAGGTACGAATACCTGATTCCGCGGAAATTCCTGCCCCTGTCAGTACGAGTACTCTTGGTTTTTCCATTGCTTCCGGCACCACTTTATCTCTGAAAAAAATACGCTGACGCAAACGCTCGCGCAGGCGGCGTTTATTTTTACGAAAACGACTTAACCGATGACCCCGACGCGACAGCATAGCAACCTCTGTTGTTTAATCGGTTAGATGTAGGAAGGCCGCACCACGCATTCCTCCCGCATCACCGTGGCGCGCGCGTTCAATGCGCGGAACACGAGCTACAGGTAAGAGATGACGAGGCAGCCTGTCCGCCAGTTGCGCTGTGATTGCCGGGAAATTCGATAAGCCACCACCAATGACGACCAGGTCAGGGTCAACAATGGTCAGGATATTTCCCAGACAAACCGCTAATAAATCCAGATAACGCTCAACGTGCGCCCTTGCCTGCTCATCGCCTTGATCATAAAGCGCAATAATTTCGGGAGCCTGCAACGGTTGATGATAATAGTGTTGATACAGCCACGCAAAACCGCGACCAGACAGATAATTTTCAATGCAGCCATGCTGACCACAGCCGCAGCGGCGTAACGGGAAATCCAACCCCATCATGGTTAACGCATCAACCGGCAGACGCATATGGCCAAACTCGCCGGTAATGTAGCTTTTACCGGTAATCGGTTTGCCGTTGAAAATCAGCCCGCCGCCAACGCCGGTGCCGAGAATCAACCCCATCACCAGTGGATATTGAGTAAATTCATCATCCCAGGCTTCTGAAAGGGCAAAACAGTTGGCATCGTTATCAAGGCGTACATCGCGATCAAGACGTGCGCTCAGGTCGGCACGCAGCGGTTTACCGCTGGCAGCGGGGACATTGGCGGCATACAGCGTACCATCTTCTGTTTCCGGCATTCCCGGAATACCGATGCCGACAGAACCTTTACAGCCAAAACGTTGGTCAGCTTCAGCTACCAGCTCACACACTGCATCTAAAAATGCGTCATAGCTGTCACGCGGTGTCGGCACCCGCTTTTCCCACTGCAACTGCCGACCGCTATCAAACACGCCAAGCGCAATTTTTGTTCCACCAATATCAAACCCGTAATACATTGCCGCTCCTTGTTTTAATGTACTGCCTTTACTGGCCGCTAAGGACTCGCGCAGGGTCAATATTACTGGCGCGCCGCGCCGGATACCAACTTGCCAAAAGACTCAGCAACAATGCTGTGACCAGTACGTAGAAGACGTCCAGCCAGTGCAATTCCGATGGCAGGAAATCAATAAAATAGATATCGCTGGAGAGGAACTGATGACCGATCAACTTTTCAATCCACTCAATAATCGGGGTAAGTTGCAGTGAAACCACTACGCCGATAATCACACCACACAGGCTGCCGAACAGCCCTGCCAGCAATCCATACCAGACAAAGATGGCGCGAATTAAACCATCTTTCGCCCCCAGCGTTCTTAATACTGCGATATCGCCACTCTTGTCTTTCACCGCCATCACTAAGGTGGAGACGATGTTGAAACAGGCCACGCCAATCACCAGTACCATCGCCAGATACATAATGGCGCGGATCATTTGGATATCGCGATACATATAGCCGTAAGTACCAATCCAGCTTTTAATATAAACATAGCTGTTGGTCACTTCACCCGCATCGCGTACCAGCTTATTGGCGTTGAAAACATCCGTCATTTTAAGGGCAATACCTGACACGCTGGAACCCATATCAAGATATTGTTGGGCATCTGCCAGCGGGATCATGGCAAAACTGTGATCGAGTTGACCACTCAACTGCAAAATACCGGCAACGTGCAAACGCACACGTTTTGGCTGCATCAGTTTATGCTCGGGATTCGAGTTGGGGATCATAATCGACACCCAATCCCCCTGCTTCACTTTCAGCGCATCCGCCACGCCTTTGCCGATGATAATTTGCTGTTCGCCCGCTTTAAAATTGCGCCACGCATCGCCCTGGACAAACGAGGGTAATGCGCTCAGACGCTGTTCCTGTTGCGGGTTAACGCCCTTCACCTGGATTGCGCGAAGATTCGCGCCACTTTCCACCAGCCCGGTGAAATTGATATACGGCGCGGCAGCGGCAATACCCGGCACTTTTTGCACGTGATCCAGTGCTTCCTGCCAGTTAGTCCACGGCTGATCCACCGCCTCGATTTCACCATGCGGCACCACCGCCAGAATACGGTTGTTCAGTTCGCGTTCAAAGCCGTTCATCGCGCTTAAGCCGACGATCAATACCGCCACGCCGAGGGCAATGCCAATGGTAGAAATGACGGAGATCAGCGACACCATGCCGCCGCGCCGCCGTCCGCGACTAAAACGCAGGCCAATTAATAACGATAAAGGCATCGCCATTACTCCGCCCCCATCAGGCTCAGTTCCGCCGTCAGACGACCATCACGCATTTCTAACTGGCGGCTCATACGTTTCGCCAGTTGCAGGTCGTGAGTAACCACCAGGAAGGCGGTGCCCTGCAAGCGATTCAATTCCCCAAGCAACTGGAAGATGCTGTCGGCGTTACGCGCATCGAGGTTACCGGTAGGTTCATCCGCCAGTACCAGGCGCGGGTTATTCACCAGCGCACGGGCAATCGCCACACGCTGGCGTTCGCCGCCAGAAAGTTCAGATGGGCGGTGATTCGCACGATGATCCAGCCCCACCGCTTTTAACATCTCAAGTGCACGGCTGTTGATTTCAGCGGGCTTTTTCTTGCCAATCAGCAGCGGCATAGCCACGTTTTCCAGGGCGGTAAAATCCGGCAGCAGGTGGTGAAACTGATAAATAAAGCCCAGCTTCTGGTTGCGCAGTTCAGCTTTCGCTGCCGACGACAGTTTGCTCATTGGCTGACCATTAAAAATCACATCGCCGGAGGTTGGCGTATCCAGCCCGCCCAGCAGGTGCAGCAAGGTACTTTTACCGGAACCAGAGCTACCGACGATCGCCATCATTTCACCTTCGCCGACGCTGAAACTGACATTGTGCAGCACATCGGTTTGCACACTGCCTTCCTGATAGCGTTTGCACAGGTTGTCGCATTGCAACAGGATCTTATTCATAACGTAAAGCCTCAGCGGGTTGAGTGGCGGCAGCGCGCCATGAAGGGTAAAGCGTAGACAGCAGCGCGATAGCCATCGCCACCAGCGCAATAACAATGACCTGTAAAGGTTCGATAGCCACCGGCAGCGCCGCGCCATCAAGCAGGACGCCGATTATCGGCATCAGATTATTTAACTGGCTGGCAAGCAGGGCGCCAAGCGCCGCTCCGAGGATCGCACCGATAATCCCGGCGCTGGCCCCTTGCACCATAAAGACCATCATGATTTGTCGCGGAGTTAAGCCTTGCGTTTGCAGGATCGCTACTTCGCCCTGCTTCTCCATTACCATCAGCCCTAGTGAGGTAATAATGTTAAACGCCGCAACGGCGACAATCAGGCTCAGCAGTAAACCCATCATATTTTTTTCCATGCGTACGGCCTGGAACAACTCGCCTTTACGATCACGCCAGTCCTGCCATTTGCTGCCTTCAGGCAGTTTTTGCTGACTTAATGAGTCGACTTTCAGCGGCTCATCCAGCCACAAACGCCAGCCGGTAATATTGCCTGCCGGATAACGCATCAGACGCGAGGCATCCTCAATATTCACCAGCATTTCATTGCCATCGACTTCACTGTTGGCGGCGAAAGTGCCAATCACATTGAATAGGCGCTGACTTGGAATACGCCCCATCGGCGTGAACTGGCTGGCAGATGGTACCATCACGCGGATTTGATCACCGCGATTAACGCCTAGCTGTGAGGCAAGTTGTTCGCCGAGGATGACATTATATTTCCCCGGCTCGAGGTCAGTTTGTTTCACATTGACCAGATACGGTGTAAGTGGATCTTTTTGCGCCGGGTCGATACCGAGCATCACCCCGACCGCCACGCTGCGCGCGCTTTGCAGTACCACATCACCGGTAGTAATAGGTGCGACGCGATTAACGCCGTCCAGTTTGACTGCCGTTTCCGGGAGTTGCTGCGGGTTAAGAGAGCCATGCTCAGAAGAGAGAATTGCCTGTGGCATCAGGCCAAGGATGTTGTTTTGCAGCTCGCGCTCAAAGCCGTTCATCACTGACAATACTGTGACCAGCGCCATCACCCCGAGGGTAATGCCGATGGTAGAAAGCCAGGAGACGAAACGACCGAAGCGATCCGCTGCACGCCCACGCATGTAACGCAGGCCAATAAATAGAGCGACAGGTTGGTACATGAAATCCGTCTGGTTGCTGTAGCAAAGACACGAGTATATAAGCGAAAGCAAGATGGGTAAACGTCTGAACTGTAAGTGATCGTCAGGGCTAATCTGAAAAGCCCCCGTAAATCAATCGGCTAAATTGCCATGTTTTATCATCAATCTTGCCGCCTGATCTTAATCTGAAAAATCATCCAATACAGACAGATACCCATTACACATAGGGTCATAACCCGCAGGATCAACCGCATGTAAATTAAAAAAGAGCGTGTTGTCCTGATGAAACAAAAAGAGCTATGGATTAACCAGATCAAAGGGTTATGTATTTGTCTGGTGGTGATTTATCACTCGGTCATTACCTTTTATCCGCATCTGACCACTTTTCAGCATCCGTTATCGGAAGTCCTGAGCAAATGCTGGATCTATTTCAATCTTTACCTTGCACCCTTTCGTATGCCGGTTTTTTTCTTTATTTCCGGCTATTTGATTCGCCGCTATATCGACAGCGTACCGTGGGGAAATTGTCTCGATAAACGCATCTGGAGCATCTTTTGGGTGCTGGCGCTTTGGGGCGTGGTGCAGTGGCTGGCGTTAAGTGCGCTGAACCAGTGGCTGGCACCTGAGCGCGATTTAAGCAATGCCTCCAATGCCGCTTATGCCGATTCCACCGGTGAGTTCCTGCACGGGATGATCACCGCCAGCACCAGCTTGTGGTATCTGTATGCGTTAATTGTCTATTTCGTGGTATGTAAAATTTTTAGCCGTCTGGCGCTGCTACTATTCGCCTTGTTTGTACTGCTGAGTGTGGCGGTTAATTTCGTTCCCACGCCGTGGTGGGGAATGAACAGTGTGATCCGCAATTTGCCTTATTACAGCCTTGGCGCATGGTTTGGCGCAACAATAATGACCTGTGTTAAAGAGGTGCCGTTGCGCCGCCATCTGCTAATGGCTTCTTTGCTTACCGTTCTGGCGGTCGGTGCCTGGTTGTTTACTATCTCGCTGCTGTTGTCGCTGGTATCGATTGTGGTGATCATGAAGCTGTTTTATCAATACGAGCAACGATTCGGTATGCGCTCCACCAGCCTGCTGAATGTGATTGGCTCCAACACCATTGCTATCTACACCACCCATCGCATTCTGGTTGAAATATTCAGCTTAACTCTGCTTGCGCAAATGAACGCAGCACGCTGGTCGCCGCAAGTCGAACTGACACTCCTGCTGGTTTATCCCTTTGTCAGTTTGTTCATCTGTACTGTTGCGGGCTTGCTGGTAAGAAAACTTTCACAGCGTGCATTCAGCGATCTGTTGTTCTCCCCGCCTTCACTGCCCGCTGCCGTCAGTTACTCCCGCTAAGCCATCGCCCCAGCCGGGGCGATTCAATTTGCTAAACCATGTCGATTACGGATAATGAACAGCATTGCTTATCAGAGATATGCCCCCATATGTTGAGGCATATCCTAACGAGAATCTGACAACCGTTATGCCTGAACAATATCGTTATACGCTGCCCGTCAAAGCGGGTGAGCAGCGTCTGCTGGGCGAGTTAACCGGCGCAGCCTGTGCAACGCTGGTAGCGGAAATTGCCGAACGTCACGCCGGTCCGGTGGTACTCATTGCACCAGATATGCAAAATGCTCTGCGTTTGCATGATGAAATCAGCCAGTTCACCGATCAGATGGTGATGAATCTGGCGGACTGGGAAACTCTTCCCTACGACAGTTTTTCGCCTCATCAGGACATTATCTCCTCGCGCCTTTCCACCCTTTACCAGCTACCGACGATGCAGCGTGGCGTACTGATTGTTCCGGTGAATACGCTTATGCAGCGCGTTTGCCCACACAGTTTTCTCCACGGTCATGCGCTGGTGATGAAAAAAGGTCAGCGCCTGTCACGAGATGCATTACGAACCCAACTGGACAGCGCCGGTTATCGCCATGTTGACCAGGTGATGGAGCACGGCGAATACGCCACGCGCGGCGCGTTGCTGGATCTCTTCCCGATGGGGAGTGAGCTGCCTTATCGTCTTGATTTCTTTGATGATGAAATCGACAGCCTGCGGGTGTTTGACGTCGACAGCCAGCGCACGCTGGAGGAAGTAGAAGCGATCAATCTGCTGCCCGCGCACGAATTTCCGACCGATAAAGCGGCAATTGAACTGTTCCGCAGCCAGTGGCGCGATACCTTCGAAGTGAAGCGCGATCCGGAACATATTTACCAGCAAGTGAGTAAAGGCACATTACCTGCCGGGATCGAGTACTGGCAGCCATTGTTCTTCAGCGAACCACTGCCGCCGCTGTTCAGTTATTTCCCTGCCAATACCTTGCTGGTGAATACTGGCGATCTGGAAACCAGTGCCGAACGTTTCCAGGCTGACACGCTGGCGCGTTTTGAGAATCGCGGCGTCGATCCGATGCGCCCGCTGTTGCCACCACAATCGCTCTGGCTGCGGGTGGACGAGCTCTTCTCAGAGCTGAAAAACTGGCCCCGGGTGCAGCTAAAAACTGAACATTTACCGACAAAAGCCGCGAATGCCAATTTAGGTTTCCAGAAACTGCCAGACCTGGCCGTTCAGGCGCAACAAAAAGCGCCGCTGGATGCGCTGCATAAGTTCCTCGAGACTTTCGACGGTCCGGTGGTGTTCTCGGTAGAAAGTGAAGGTCGCCGTGAAGCGCTGGGTGAACTGCTCGCACGAATTAAAATTGCTCCGCAACGCATTATGCGTCTTGATGAAGCCAGCGACCGTGGGCGTTATCTGATGATTGGCGCTGCCGAACATGGTTTTGTCGATACGGTGCGTAATCTGGCGCTGATCTGCGAAAGCGATCTGCTCGGTGAACGTGTTGCCCGCCGTCGTCAGGATTCTCGCCGCACCATCAACCCCGATACACTGATCCGTAACCTTGCGGAGCTGCATATTGGTCAGCCGGTGGTCCATCTGGAGCACGGTGTCGGGCGCTATGCCGGAATGACCACGCTCGAAGCGGGCGGCATTACTGGCGAGTATTTGATGCTCACCTATGCCAACGACGCCAAACTGTATGTTCCGGTGTCGTCACTGCATCTGATTAGCCGTTACGCAGGTGGCGCGGAAGAAAACGCCCCGCTGCATAAACTTGGCGGCGATGCGTGGTCACGCGCGCGGCAGAAAGCGGCGGAAAAAGTGCGTGATGTGGCGGCGGAATTGCTGGATATCTACGCGCAACGCGCCGCCAAAGAGGGCTTCGCGTTTAAACACGATCGTGAGCAGTATCAGTTGTTCTGCGACAGCTTCCCGTTTGAAACCACGCCGGATCAGGCGCAGGCCATTAATGCGGTACTTAGCGACATGTGTCAGCCGCTGGCAATGGATCGTCTGGTGTGCGGCGATGTTGGCTTTGGTAAAACAGAAGTGGCGATGCGCGCCGCTTTCCTGGCAGTAGATAACCACAAGCAGGTAGCGGTGTTGGTGCCTACCACCCTTCTTGCGCAGCAGCATTACGACAACTTCCGCGACCGTTTCGCCAACTGGCCGGTACGTATCGAAATGATCTCCCGTTTCCGCAGCGCCAAAGAGCAGACGCAAATCCTTGCGGAAGTGGCGGAAGGGAAAATCGATATTCTGATCGGTACGCACAAACTGCTGCAAAGTGACGTCAAGTTTAAAGATTTAGGCCTGCTGATTGTCGATGAAGAACACCGCTTCGGGGTGCGTCATAAAGAGCGCATTAAAGCGATGCGCGCGAACGTGGATATTCTGACGCTTACTGCAACGCCGATCCCACGCACGCTGAATATGGCAATGAGCGGAATGCGTGACCTGTCGATTATCGCCACGCCGCCCGCCCGTCGTCTGGCAGTTAAAACCTTTGTCCGTGAGTATGACAGCCTGGTGGTCCGGGAGGCGATCCTGCGTGAAATTTTGCGCGGGGGGCAGGTTTATTATCTCTACAATGATGTGGAAAACATCCAGAAAGCTGCCGAACGGCTGGCAGAACTGGTGCCTGAAGCACGGATTGCCATCGGTCACGGGCAGATGCGCGAGCGCGAACTGGAACGGGTGATGAATGATTTCCATCATCAACGTTTCAACGTGCTGGTTTGTACCACCATTATCGAAACCGGGATCGACATCCCGACAGCCAACACCATTATCATTGAACGTGCGGATCACTTCGGTCTGGCGCAGCTGCACCAGTTACGCGGTCGCGTCGGACGTTCACATCATCAGGCATATGCATGGCTGCTGACGCCGCATCCAAAAGCGATGACTACCGATGCACAAAAACGTCTTGAAGCGATTGCCTCGCTGGAAGATCTCGGTGCAGGCTTTGCGCTGGCAACGCACGATCTGGAGATCCGCGGCGCGGGTGAACTGCTTGGCGAAGAACAAAGTGGCTCAATGGAAACCATCGGTTTCTCGCTGTATATGGAGTTGCTGGAAAACGCCGTCGATGCACTGAAAGCCGGACGCGAGCCGTCGCTGGAAGATCTCACCAGCCAGCAAACAGAAGTCGAGCTGCGGATGCCGTCGCTATTGCCAGATGATTTCATTCCTGACGTGAATACGCGTTTGTCGTTCTATAAACGTATTGCCAGCGCCAAAACGGAAAACGAACTGGAAGAGATCAAAGTCGAGCTTATCGATCGCTTCGGCCTGCTGCCGGATCCGGCGCGTACCCTGCTGGATGTTGCCCGTCTGCGCCAGCAAGCGCAGAAACTGGGGATCAGGAAGCTGGAAGGTAATGAGAAAGGCGGGGTGATCGAATTTGCCGAGAAGAATCACGTTAATCCGGCCTGGTTGATTGGTTTGCTACAAAAACAGCCGCAGCATTACCGCCTTGATGGTCCGACGCGCCTGAAATTTATTCAGGATTTGAGTGAGCGGAAAACGCGTATCGAATGGGTACGCCAGTTTATGCGTGAACTGGAAGAGAACGCGATCGCTTAATGGTAAATCGGGGGCGTTTCTGCGCCCCCATCTGCAACATTTACAAATTCTTTGCACTTCCCTGCACTATCCGACACTGTCACCATCCATAATTCAGGCTTATCTGTTTATTACAATAACCTTATATTTATTATGGATTTTTGGTGATGATCAAAACGCGTTTTTCTCGCTGGCTAACGTTTTTTACGTTCGCCGCTGCCGTGGCGCTGGCGCTACCGGCAAAAGCCAACACCTGGCCGCTGCCGCCAGCGGGCAGTCGTCTGGTTGGCGAAAACAAATTTCATGTGGTGGAAAATGACGGTGGTTCTCTGGAAGCCACCGCCAAAAAATATAACGTCGGCTTTCTCGCTCTGTTACAGGCTAACCCTGGCGTTGATCCTTACGTACCGCGCGCGGGTAGCGTGTTAACGATCCCGTTGCAAACCCTACTTCCAGATGCGCCGCGCGAAGGCATTGTGATCAATATTGCGGAGCTGCGTCTCTATTACTACCCGCCGGGTAAAAATTCGGTAACCGTGTATCCAATAGGTATTGGTCAGTTAGGTGGTGACACGCTGACACCGACAATGGTGACCACCGTTTCAGACAAACGTGCAAACCCAACCTGGACGCCAACGGCAAACATCCGCGCCCGTTATAAAGCACAGGGAATTGAGTTGCCTGCGGTAGTGCCGGCTGGACCGGATAACCCAATGGGCCATCATGCGATTCGTCTGGCGGCCTATGGCGGCGTTTATTTGCTTCACGGTACGAACGCCGATTTCGGCATTGGCATGCGGGTAAGTTCTGGCTGTATTCGTCTGCGGGATGACGATATCAAAACACTCTTTAGCCAGGTCACCCCAGGCACCAAAGTGAATATCATCAACACTCCGATAAAAGTCTCTGCCGAACCAAACGGTGCGCGTCTGGTTGAAGTACATCAGCCGCTGTCAGAGAAGATTGATGACGATCCGCAGCTGCTGCCAATTACGCTGAATAGCGCAATGCAATCATTTAAAGATGCAGCACAAACTGACGCTGAAGTGATGCAACATGTGATGGATGTCCGTTCCGGGATGCCGGTGGATGTCCGCCGTCATCAAGTGAGCCCACAAACTCTGTAAATCCTGGATAAAAAAAATCCCCGCGACACGGCATGTCGCGGGGAAAAAATCAGCAGTAGCAGGCATTAATGAGGGTTAATGCTTATTTATAAATTACTGCTGTTCCATGGAGGGTATTCGGACCGGTTACAGAAGTAATACGGAAAGATTTTGCGCCCATCTCATCCGCTTTTTGCGCCAGCTGCTCTTCCAGCGATCCCAGATTTGTCCCCGCGTTAGCACTGATTGTACCGACTTTTTGTTGGCCTTCTGGCGTTGACTGAACTTCGACAGCCGCAAAGCTGGCAAATGACATGGAGCTTAAAATCGCCGCAGCGATGAGGGTTTTTACGTTTTTCATAATAGTGGCCTTATGCAGATGAATGACGTCGCAAGCAATTACTTAACGATCGATAACTAAATGATAGATGTGATCTGGATCACATACAAGATATTTTTTATAACAATCATTAATTAATTTAAAAATCTTTAAATTTCAGTTAAATAGAAAGCAATTATTTTTATGGGATCTGGACTGGTGAACGGAGGTGATTATTTTTATAATAACCTTTCATTCACAGTCACCAGGTACAACGGCATCATGGCAACTGACTCAACACAATGTGTAAAAAAAAGCCGTGGCCGCCCAAAAGTGTTCGACAGGGATGCCGCGCTTGATAAGGCCATGAAATTGTTCTGGCAACACGGTTATGAAGCGACTTCTCTTGCGGACCTCGTCGAAGCGACCGGAGCCAAAGCGCCCACGCTATACGCGGAATTTACCAACAAAGAGGGGTTATTTCGTGCCGTTCTCGACCGCTATATCGATCGTTTTGCCGCTAAGCATGAAGCACAGCTGTTTTGTGAAGAGAAAAGCGTGGAGTCTGCGCTGGCTGACTATTTTGCTGCCATCGCCAACTGCTTTACCAGCAAAGACACCCCGGCAGGCTGCTTCATGATCAACAACTGCACCACCCTCTCCCCAGATTCAGGAGATATCGCCAATACGTTGAAATCACGCCATGCGATGCAAGAGCGCACTTTGCAGCAGTTTTTATGTCAACGACAAGCGCGCGGGGAAATCCCGACCCACTGTGACGTGACACATCTGGCAGAATTCCTTAATTGTATTATTCAGGGGATGTCGATCAGCGCACGCGAAGGTGCATCGCTGGAAAAACTAATGCAGATTGCCGGAACGACTTTGCGTTTATGGCCCGAACTGGTGAAATAAGTCGCAAAAAAAGCCCCTCAGCCTGAGCGAATGAGGGGCCAAATTGCAGAGTACAGCCTTGTTATACTTTGTTATTCAAAATCAGTTGCCCATTACTATCTAGCGGGATCTGCGTACCCGGATCGCGGTCCATGCGGATTTTGCCCTGCTGATCGCCAATCTTATAGGTCACATCATAACCGAGCATTTTTTCTGACTTGTCATACACCGTTTTACAACGCTGTTGCGTAGTCGTGTAAGTATCGCTTTCCTGGAGAGAGCCCTGGATCTGGTTACCGGCATATCCACCACCCAGCGCCCCCACAACAGTGGCGACATCTTTACCGCGACCACCGCCAAACTGATGCCCTATCACGCCGCCAGCAACAGCGCCGAGCACCGACCCGGTAATGCGATTTTCATCCTGCACCGGTCGACGATGGGTCACTGTGACGTTGCGACACTCCTGACGCGGTGTTTTAACCGTTTCCTTGATTGGGGTTGCAGAAACAACCTGAGCGTATTGCGGGCCACGTTCAAACACGTTCAGACTGGCCACTGCCGCTACGCCCAGCGCAGCTGCGACACCAATCCCGATACCCGCCAACATTGATTTATTCACGGGAACACCTCCTTCTTTGCAGTTATGCCAATCATGCAAGCGAAGGAGAAAAGCAGCTATCAGACAGAAGATGAAAAGCGCGGGAATGGCTGGAAATACTTAATGATTCGGAGGAGTCTGAAGGAATGCCTGATGCGACGCTTAACGCGTCTTATCAGACCTACCGCTCGAACCATTTGTCCAGGGCGGATGAGGCGTTTATGCCACATCCGCCAGTGTACGTCGATTAATGCAACTTCAAACGCGGACGGATAACGCGGTTAATACTCCCCACCAGCATCATTAATCCGGTTTTAAAGTAACCATGCAGCGCAATCTGATGCATTCGGTATAGCGAGATATATACAAAGCGCGCAATTCGTCCTTCAATCATCATTGAGCCGCGCGTCAGGTTACCCATCAGGCTACCAACGGTGGAGAAGTTCGACAGCGATACCAGCGAACCATGATCTTTATACTGATAATTTTTCAGCGGCTTACCGTTCATCTGCGCCAGAATGTTGTTCATTGCGCAAGTCGCCATCTGGTGTGCAGCCTGAGCACGCGGCGGAACAAAGCCCCCTTCCGGACGCGGGCATGACGCGCAGTCGCCAATAGCGTAAATGTCTGGATCGCGAGTGGTTTGCAGCGTCGGTTCCACCACCAGCTGGTTGATACGGTTAGTTTCAAGACCACCGATATCTTTCAGGAAGTCTGGCGCTTTGATCCCGGCTGCCCATACCATCAGATCCGCCTCAATATATTCGCCATCTTTAGTGTGCAGGCCGCCTTCATCAGCACTGGTGACCATGGTTTGCGTCAGCACGCGAACGCCAAGTTTCGTTAGCTCGTTGTGGGCCGCAGCAGAGATACGTGGCGGTAACGCAGGCAAAATACGTTCTCCCGCTTCTACCAGCGTTACGTTCAGGGCTTCGTTGGTCAGGCCTTTGTAACCGTAGCTGTGCAGTTGCTTGACCGCGTTGTGCAATTCAGCGGAGAGTTCTACACCCGTCGCGCCGCCGCCGACAATCGCAATGTTCACTTTGCCATTCGCGCCCAGGTTGGCGGAGTATTTCAGGAAGAGATTCAGCATCTCCTGGTGAAAGCGACGCGCCTGGTGCGGGTTATCGAGGAAAATGCAGTTCTCTTTGACACCCGGCGTATTGAAATCGTTAGAGGTGCTACCCAGCGCCATTACCAGGGTGTCATAGGCGATTTTACGTTCCGGAACCAGCAGTTCACCTTTCTCATCGCGCAGTTCTGCAATAGTGATTGTTTTCGCTTCACGATCAATATCAATGACGGAACCCAGCTGGAACTGGAAACCATGATTGCGCGCATGGGCCAGATAGCTCAACGCATCGACGCCTTCATCAAGCGAGCCAGTCGCCACTTCGTGCAGCAGCGGTTTCCACAGGTGGCTGTGGTTACGATCGACCAGCGTAATTTTGGCTTTTTTCTTGCGTCCCAGCTTATGCCCCAGCTGTGTTGCCATTTCCAGCCCACCAGCACCGCCGCCGACAATCACAATTTTTTTCAATGGCGTAGTCAACGTGACCCCCTTAAATTTATTAACCAATTGTTAATTAATGGTTATTAACATAGCTCTTAATTAACAACAGGTTACAGCAATGAAAATGTTCTTCGCTATTGAGAATAACATGAATGGTGCATTGGTCATACCAAAATTGATGTTAATCAAGTTTTGTTGCTGAAAAGATAGGCGACTTTACCGGGTGAGATCAAAAAACAGAGTTTATTGTTTATTATTTGAGCGAATCCGAAAGGGCGATATAGGGTGAAGCGTATATCGAGGGCGTTTGGTCGTCCTGATAAGATGCGCAGCATCGCATCAGGCATTGATGCTCGACTGTCGGATGCGGCGTGAACGCCTTATCCGACTTACAGAATTCGGAGTGCATCAGGTACCGGCAAGGTTACCTGATGCGACGAGGGCATTTACCCGAGGGTTTTGAACGCTTTAATGCGCTGCAAATGCGGGGAGATATTCTTGAATTTGTGCGACTGCTCTTCGTCCCAGACAATCTCGTAATAATGATGCAGCTCTTCAGATGTCCGCTGGCTGTTAAGCGCTTCATCATTACGCGACAAAATCACCAGGCAACGATCGCGATTCTTCTCACGGAAGTTGGTCACACACTTAGTGGCAATATCGGCATACTCTTCCGGGCGATCAATCTTGCCTTCCATGTTCTCATAAGGGAACAAATTAGGGTTGAAGATCACCTGGCGGATGTCGCAAAGAAAACCAATCCGTTCCGCCCAGTATCCGCCCAGGCCAACGCCGCAAATTAGCGGACGCTCGTCAACGTTCAGTTGCAACATTTTGTCCACTTCTTTGAGCAGATGCTGCATATCATGTTTCGGATGCCGCGTACTGTAGCTTATCAAGCGTACATCCGGGTCAATAAACTGCAATTGTAAGACTTTCTCGTGGTTACCCGGACTGTTAGAGTCAAAACCGTGTAAATAGATAATCATCGCTTCCTCACATAAGCCAGGGTTAGTGACCTGCTTTCTCTTCCTGCCAGCGTTCATGTAACTGATTCAGACGGGCGCTGATCGCTTTCCAGCGAGCCGAGTCCATCAGTTCCTGTCGCGAAAATGAACCTTTATGATACAAACGTGTAACACGTTCTGCCTTGATCGGTGACAGATTATCTAACACGCTGACGGCCCCTTTACGATTATTGCAGACCAGGATCATATCGCAACCCGCATCCAGTGATGCCTGCCCGCGTTCGGCATAACTGCCCATAATCACGGCACCTTCCATCGATAAATCGTCAGAGAAAATCACGCCGTCAAAACCCAGTTCCTGACGCAAAACGGTTTTCAGCCAGTAGGGAGAACCGCTCGCCGGACGCGGATCAACATCACTGTAGATCACATGCGCAGGCATAATGGCGTCGAGTTTATTTTCGCGGATTAAGGAACTGAAGACCGACATATCTTTAGCGCGAATCTCCGCTTGTGGACGTGGATCGCACGGTGTTTCTTTGTGTGAGTCTGCCGTTACTGCACCGTGTCCTGGGAAGTGTTTCCCGGTCGTTTTCATTCCGGCTTCATGCATACCATCAATAAACCGGCTGGCAATTGCCAGGGCTTTTTGTGGATCGGCATGATAAGAACGCTCGCCAACCGCCGCGCTGATATGCCCGACATCCAGCACAGGCGCAAAGCTGATATCAATATCCATAGCGATCATTTCGCTGGCCATCAACCAACCTGCCTCCTGCGCCAGTTTGCCACCCTCTTCCATTCCTGACAGCGCAGCGAATGATTGCGCCGCTGGCAAGCGGGTAAAACCTTCACGAAAACGCTGCACGCGTCCACCTTCCTGATCAACCGCCACCACCAGATGATTGCGCGAAGCTGCGCGGATCTGGCGCACCAGTTCACGTAACTGGGCAGGATCATGATAGTTACGCGTAAAGAGAATCAGCCCTCCCACCAGCGGATGCGCCAGTATTTCACGCTCTTCCGCGTCCAGTTCGTAACCTTCGACATCCAACATTACTGGACCCACACTGCTCTCCTTATTGTTTTATTAATAGCTGCCGCCAGGTGTCATCGGCCAGCCTGATAAATTGTTGATCGCCGGTTTGTCGCCAGCGGTACTCAAACCACCCTGCTTTGAGCATCAGCAGCCAGGGAAACCATCGCCTGACCTGACGCCATAATTGCGCCGGATAAATCTTCGCGCGAGTGGCATAGTCATTGACCAATTGCAGGTGCTGTTCAGTATTTTCCACCCACACCGCCGCCAGTTCCAGCGCGATATCACCATCTCCTGCATACTCCCAGTCGATGAGTTTTAACCCTGACGCGCTATGCACTAAATTTCCGGCGTGGACATCCATATGCAATGGACTTAAGCGTAAAGGCCGTGGTTCCCGCGCTTTGCGCAGACGTTTTAACATTCGCAGCCAACCCACTGTCCGCCGCGCCGGATCGCTTTGCTGCCAGTACAGTTCCAGTAACGGCAACAGCGTTATTCGCCAGCCAAAACGTGGTTGTTGATGTAGATAATACAGCAAGCCTGCCAGTTCGTTGGTATCCGGCAAATACGTTTTTACCGCGCCGGGCAGATAGTCGACTACCATCCAGTCACGGAGATATAAATGCGGCTTCGGTGCAATGCATGCGGGTAGTTGTGATAAAGCCCGATACTGGCGCAAGAACGCGGACTGCGGCGCATCAGGATCGTGCGGCTGACGCACAACAAAACGCTGGCCCTGGTGTTCAATGAGAAAACTCCCGCCACTAAGCCCACTATTAAACGTCGTGACGGGATGAAACTGCGGGAAAAAGCGCGACAGCAATTCGTCGCGCGTGATGGGATTATTGCTGCGAAACGGCACCTTTACCTGACCAGATAATTTCGCCCGTCTGCACCAGCATCAGCTGCATTTGTAGGGTCGGAGCGTTAACGTTGCCAGAGGCGCTGGAGTATAGCACGTAATGAGCGCCGACATTGCGGGCAATGCCTATGGCTTTACTACGGGTACCTAAACTGTCCTGCGGCGACAAACCTAACTGTTGCTTAGCCATCGACAGCTGCTGGGCGGAAACCAGGGTAAATTTACCGTTATTAGCCAGCGCATTTCGCAGCGTTTCGGTCGCTTCTGCGGCATTCAGCGAACCGTTAGTACGGTTGTTAACGCTATCAACCAGCAGGACGCTACCCGCAGTCACCCCGTCAGCCCCAAGCATCTTACTGACCATCGGCTGCATTGCGCCATTCCAGTCATAATGGCGAATATGCGGCGCAGGCGGTGCAGTTTGATCTTCGTGCTCAATTGGGCCTGGCTGCTGCGGGATCGTCGGCACCGAGGGCACTGTGGGGACAGGCTGTTGTGGCTCGGCTGGTTGTTCCGGCGCTGGTTTCACTTCTTCTACCGGTGCAGGTTCACGTTGCCCCACACACCCGGCGAGAAACATCGCCAGCGCGGTAATCAAGGCGTAGCGACTCATTTTTGTCATCAAGATTCACCCCTTACAAATATAGATAAAGTCTGACTTTGTGCGCCCCCAGAAAATTGGCGCTGCCGTACAGCGTTACCGCCGAATGTGCGGGAATGGTAACGCTGCGTGGCCTTTCCAGAGGATGCATCTCCAGCCCTCTGGCGTCATACCAGTAAAAACGATAATGAACGGTAATGGGTTCTTGCCTTTCGTTATAAAGCGTTGAGGATGCTGAAGGTTGAATATCAGACGTCGAAAGGACGGGCTTTTCTGCACTGATGCCCGCAGCCAATAAAGATGACTCCATCACCAGCGATTGCTCATCATTCACCGGAATTTCCGGATGTGAACGACAGCCCACCAGCAGTAACAACGCCAGAGACACCAGCCCAAAGCATCCTTTTCTCATCGTTACAGACCTTTATGCGCCAGCATTGGTCCCAGCGGACGGCCACCCAACAAGTGCATATGGATGTGGTAAACCTCTTGTCCGCCATGGCGGTTGGTGTTCATGATCAGACGATAGCCATCTTCGGCAATACCTTCTTGCTCAGCAATTTTTGCCGCTACGGTGATCATGCGTCCCAGCGCCTGCTCATGCTCAGCTGACACGTCGTTCACAGTCGGTATGAGGATATTCGGAATGATCAGAATATGCGTTGGCGCTTGCGGCGAAATATCGCGAAACGCCGTTACCAGATCATCCTGGTAGACGATATCGGAGGGGATCTCACGACGAATAATTTTGCTGAATATAGTTTCTTCTGCCACGACATTTTCCTTTTTCAAATAGCCATGCGTTGCGCCATGCTACGCCGCGCCACACTGCGAGTATAGAGTATGGTCGAGTTAAACCTGCTCTTTCAACCTTAACTCACGATTTCTTAAGCAAAAAATCGTTTTGCTGCCGTATATATCGCCATTATTCCCATTTCTGCCTGCGAATGCGCTGAAAAGACATTCTCTGTTTGGTTTACACGACAAATATGAATGCGTATATTTCTCATTTGCATTTACAAACAAAATTATTCGCACACTAAATATAACCGCTCATCACCCTCCTCCGGCATGAGCCTGACGACAACATAAACCAAGAGATTTCAAATGCTTTCAACACAATTTAACAGGGATAATCAATATCAAGCCATCACCAAACCGTCACTACTTGCCGGTTGCATAGCACTGGCACTATTACCTTCTGCCGCTTTTGCTGCACCAGCCACTGAAGAAACGGTGATTGTTGAGGGTTCAGCCACAGCTCCAGATGATGGCGAAAATGATTACAGCGTAACGTCTACCTCTGCGGGTACCAAAATGCAGATGACTCAACGTGATATTCCTCAGTCGGTCACTATTGTTAGCCAGCAGCGGATGGAAGATCAGCAGTTACAAACGCTGGGCGAAGTGATGGAAAACACGCTGGGGATCAGCAAAAGTCAGGCGGATTCCGATCGTGCTCTTTATTATTCCCGCGGATTCCAGATCGATAACTATATGGTTGATGGTATCCCCACCTATTTTGAATCGCGCTGGAATCTGGGCGACGCACTTTCTGATATGGCACTCTTTGAACGCGTAGAAGTAGTGCGTGGCGCGACAGGACTCATGACCGGGACGGGTAATCCATCTGCGGCAATTAATATGGTTCGAAAACACGCGACCAGTCGTGAATTTAAAGGCGATGTCTCGGCGGAATACGGTAGCTGGAACAAAGAACGGTATGTGGCGGATTTACAAAGCCCACTCACCGAAGACGGTAAAATCCGCGCGCGAATTGTCGGCGGCTACCAGAATAACGACTCATGGCTGGACCGCTACAACAGTGAAAAGACCTTCTTCTCGGGCATTGTCGATGCTGATTTAGGCGATCTTACGACGCTTTCAGCCGGTTACGAATATCAGCGCATTGATGTTAATAGCCCTACCTGGGGCGGTTTACCGCGCTGGAATACTGATGGCAGCAGCAACAGTTACGATCGTGCACGCAGCACCGCACCTGACTGGGCGTACAACGATAAAGAGATCAACAAGGTCTTTATGACCCTGAAGCAGCGGTTTGCTGATACCTGGCAAGCGACACTGAATGCCACCCACTCTGAAGTCGAATTTGACAGCAAAATGATGTATGTCGATGCCTATGTAAACAAAGCGGATGGTATGCTGGTTGGGCCATACAGTAATTATGGACCTGGCTTTGATTATGTCGGCGGCACCGGTTGGAACAGTGGCAAACGTAAAGTTGATGCGCTGGATTTGTTCGCTGACGGTATTTATGAATTGTTTGGTCGTCAGCACAATCTAATGTTTGGTGGCAGTTACAGCAAACAAAACAATCGTTACTTCAGTTCATGGGCCAACATCTTCCCGGATGAAATTGGCAGTTTCTACAACTTTAATGGCAATTTCCCACAAACCGACTGGTCACCACAGAGCCTGGCACAGGACGATACCACACATATGAAATCGTTATATGCTGCCACTCGAGTCACCCTTGCCGATCCGCTGCATCTGATCCTCGGCGCACGTTATACCAACTGGCGGGTTGATACGCTGACTTACAGCATGGAGAAAAACCACACCACGCCTTACGCTGGTCTGGTGTTTGACATCAATGACAACTGGTCGACCTACGCCAGCTATACCTCTATTTTCCAGCCGCAAAATGATCGTGACAGTTCAGGCAAATATCTGGCTCCAATCACCGGTAACAACTACGAGCTGGGTCTGAAATCGGACTGGATGAATAGCCGTCTGACCACCACGTTAGCCATCTTCCGTATTGAGCAGGATAATGTCGCTCAGTCCACCGGTACACCTATCCCCGGCAGCAACGGCGAAACCGCCTATAAAGCGGTGGATGGGACAGTCAGTAAAGGGGTGGAATTTGAACTCAACGGCGCAATTACCGACAACTGGCAGCTGACATTTGGCGCAACGCGCTATATTGCAGAGGATAACGAAGGAAACGCCGTTAATCCTAATCTGCCACGCACCACGGTTAAAATGTTCACCAGCTATCGGTTGCCTGTCATGCCAGAGTTGACAGTCGGCGGTGGTGTTAACTGGCAAAATCGCGTGTATACCGACACCGTGACACCGTATGGCACCTTCCGCGCCGAGCAAGGTAGCTACGCGCTGGTGGATCTCTTCACCCGCTACCAGGTGACGAAAAACTTCTCGTTACAGGGGAACGTCAATAACCTGTTCGACAAAACCTACGATACCAACGTGGAAGGTTCTATCGTCTACGGCGCACCGCGTAATTTCAGCATTACCGGCACGTATCAATTCTGAATAACACCTGTAAAAAAGGCAGCCATCTGGCTGCCTTAGTCTCCCCAACGTCTTACAGATTAGTGGTTACGGATGTACTCATCCATCTCGGTTTTCAGGTTGTCGGATTTAGTACCGAAAATCGCCTGAACACCAGAACCAGCAACCACTACGCCCGCTGCGCCCAGTTTCTTCAGGCCGGCCTGATCCACTTTAGACACATCAGCAACGCTGACGCGCAGACGGGTAATACATGCGTCGAGGTTAGTAATGTTTTCTTTACCACCAAATGCAGCAACCAGAGCCGGTGCCATTTCGCTGGTACCTGTCGCTTTTGCATCTTCAGTCGCGTCTTCACGACCCGGCGTTTTCAGATCCAGTGCTTTAATCAGCACGCGGAAGATGGTGTAGTAAACAATCGCATAACCGATACCGACGATCGGGAACAGCCACAGTTTGCTGCTGTTACCAGACAGAACGATGAAGTCGATCAGACCGTGCGAGAACGACGTACCGTCACGCATCCCCAGAAGAATACAGATTGGGAATGCCAGGCCTGCCAGAATCGCGTGGATGATGTACAGGATCGGCGCAACGAACATGAAGGAGAACTCGATCGGCTCGGTGATACCGGTCAGGAACGAGGTCAGCGCCGCGGAGATCATAATACCGCCCACTTTCGCGCGGTTTTCTGGTTTAGCAGAGTGCCAGATAGCAATTGCGGCAGCTGGCAGACCGTACATTTTGAACAGGAAGCCACCAGACAGTTTACCCGCAGTCGGGTCACCCGCCATATAACGCGGAATGTCGCCGTGGAAAACCTGACCTGCTGCGTTGGTGTATTCACCAATCTGCATCTGGAAAGGTACGTTCCAGATGTGGTGCAGACCAAACGGTACCAGGCAACGTTCGATGAAACCGTAAATGCCAAACGCAACTACCGGGTTCTGGTAAGCAGCCCACTGAGAGAAGGTCTGGATTGCAGAACCAATCGGCGGCCAAATGAAGGACAGCACAACGCCAGTAAAGATGGCAGCCAGGCCAGAAATGATCGGCACAAAGCGTTTACCGGCAAAGAAGCCAAGATACTCAGGCAGCTTAATACGGTAGAAACGGTTAAACATGTACGCTGCGATCGCACCGGAGATAATCCCTCCGAGTACGCCAGTATCCGCCAGGTGTTTAGAGGCGATTTCTTCAGCAGGTAAATGCAGTACCAGTGGCGCAACCACGGCCATGGTTTTAACCATGATGCCATAGGCAACAACTGCGGCCAGCGCGGATACGCCATCGTTATTGGTAAAGCCGAGGGCGACACCGATCGCAAAAATCAGTGGCATGTTTGCAAAGACGGAACCGCCTGCTTCTGCCATAACATGCGATACAACGGCGGGCAGCCAGCTGAAATTCGCGGAACCGACGCCCAGCAGAATACCTGCGATAGGCAGTACGGATACCGGCAGCATCAGCGATTTACCGACCTTTTGCAGGTTAGCAAATGCATTCTTAAACATAATTGAGAGTGCTCCTGAGTATGGGTGCTTTTTTTACGTTCTCACGCGTGGCAAGGGGGGAGAGCCTCGCCGTGTACAGGGCATCTAAGCGCCCTTTATTTATTACACAGAGTAAAATAATTCAGTGCCAATTTGTTTGACGACTATCACGTTTCAACTTCAGATCATTGGAGAAGTTGCACATTTTGACAAAACATATGTCACAATATTTCAAACGTGGTTATTCACCGCCAAATTTTCGGCGGTGAACTTTACTCGTTTTAGCCATTAATTACGAGCTTTAAAAAAACTCATTCAACGGATGGATTGAAGGCGGGAAGCGTCGATGTGAAACAGACGGGCGAAGTTATCGGTGGTTACCTGCGCCAGTTCTTCAACGGCAACACCTTTCAACACAGCCATGTATTCTGCAACGTCACGAACCATCGCAGGTTGATTCTCTTTTCCTCGATGCGGTACCGGCGCAAGGTAAGGTGAGTCAGTTTCCACCAGTAACCGATCCAGGGGGACATAACGCGCAGCATCGCGCAGTTGCTCCGCATTACGGAAGGTCACAATGCCGGAAAAGGAGATGTAAAATCCGAGATCCAGTAATTTGCCCGCCGTTTCTCTGTCCTCTGTAAAACAGTGTAGTACGCCACCGCAATCCGTCACTTTTTCTTCGCGCAGAATTGCCAGCGTATCGGCGCGGGCGTCACGGGTATGGACGATAACCGGCTTGTTCAGTTCACGACCAATCTGGATATGATGGATGAAGGACTCTTGCTGACGAACTTTAGTTTCCGGTGTGTAATAATAATCCAGCCCGGTTTCTCCCAGCGCTACAACACCCTCTTCTGCCGCCAGACGGCGTAAATCTTCTACATCGTAGGGATCATTCTGGTTGAGTGGATGCACGCCACAAGAAAATACGACGTTGTCACGTTCGCCTACCAGCTCCCGCATATGTAAATAACCCGGTAATGTTGTGGCGACTGCTAGACAAAATTTCACATCGCGTGCGGCGGCTTTCGCCAGAACGTCATCCACGTCCTTATGCAAAGATTCATAATCCAGACCATCGAGATGGCAGTGTGAGTCGACTAAAAACATGATGTCTCTCTTAAAGATGAGGAACCGGTAGCACAACGCCCGGTTGCAGGTAATGCTCAATACGCAGTAAAAGATCGGTGATGAGAAGCTCGCGGTTGATGCCTGTGACAGACATTAACTGTTCACGAATGTGGCAAACATCCCCCAGTATAGCCTGCAGGCGCGAGGGAGAAAGATGGTTTGCCAGTTCGGCGACCAGACCCGGCACATCAACATTGGTCACCTGCGCAGCGCCATGATGGCGTTTTAGCGCATCCATCAGCAACGTTGCCAGCCAGTGTAAACGCGCCGGAGCTTGTTCATGATTAAGGGCCGCCAGCAGCGAATACCAGTCGCCCGATGGTACGCTATATGCCAACGCCTGACACAATGTTTCACGAGCCTGCCAGTTATCTCCCTGAAACAACGCCAGTGCCGCGCCAGGCGAACCGGCGCTTAAGCGCAATGCGGCAAGTAATGCATCCTGTGACATTGTCACTTCGCGTGAAAGCCAGGTCACGGCGTACTGTTCCGGCGGCGGCGCAAGGTAATGTAACCGACAACGACTACGTAATGTTGCCAGTAAACGTTCAGGCTCGCGGGTAGCCAGGAAAAACCAGGTTTCTGCTGGTGGCTCTTCAAGCGTTTTCAGCAATGCGTTAGCCGCGGCGTCGGTTAGTAAGGCAGCATCGGTTACCCAGACAACTTTCGCACCACCTAAGCGTGCGTGCTCATTCAGCTTTTCGGTGACCTCACGTACCGCATCAATGCCCAACGCATTTTTCCCTTTTTCGGGAGCCAGGGTGTAGTAATCGGGATGCGTGCCAGCCTGCATCAACTGACATCCACGACAGTGACCGCAACTTTTGTGACCCTGCGGTTGTTGGCAGAGTAAATAACGGCTCAGGGCGTAGATTAAAGCATCATCGCCCATGCCCGGTAACGCCTGAATGAGCAGCGCATGGTGACCTCTTCCGGCCTGATAGCTGGCTACCAGTTTTTCGAAATCAGGTCGTAACCATGGATACCATCTCATGCGTCCAACTCCTTCACCCAGTGGGTCACGGTAGTGCGGATTGCATCCATCACGGCCTCCAGCGGCTGGGTGGCATCAATGGTATGAATGCTTTTATCTTGTGCTGCCAGTTCCAGATAGCGGGCGCGGGTGCGATTAAAGAAATCGAAAGACTCTTGCTCAATACGATCCAGCTCGCCGCGCGCACGCGCGCGTTTTAAGCCAACTTCCGGGGTAACATCGAGATAGAGCGTTAAGTCGGGGCGAAAATCACCGAGAACAGCATCACGCAGTGTTGCCAGCATATGTTGGTCAATACCACGTCCGCCGCCCTGATACGCCTGAGTGGAGAGATCGTGGCGATCGCCAATCACCCAGGTGCCGTTAGCCAGCGCAGGTTTGATGACTGTTTCTACCAGTTGAACGCGCGCGGCATAAAACATCAGAACTTCGGCTTTATCGGTAATGACTTCATCGCCTACCGATTTGATATCCAGCACCAGGCTTCTTAACTTTTCGGCAAGTTGCGTACCGCCAGGTTCCCGAGTGAAAACCATGTCGCGGATACCCAGTTGCTCGAGCGTCTCAACCACCACATTACGCGCGGTAGTTTTGCCTGCGCCTTCCAGCCCCTCAATGACGATATACTTACTGCGCATTTTTTTCCTTAAGCACTTTCAGATAATCCTGCACAGACTTGTTATGACTGGCAAGATTGGTATTAAACGTGTGACCACCTTTACCATCGGCCACAAAATAGAGATACGGCGTTTTTGCCGGATGCGCAGCAGCCTTCAGCGAATCCGCCCCCGGCGTAGCTATCGCACCCGGCGGCAAACCGGTAATGGTATAGGTGTTATACGCTGTCGGCGTTTCCAGGTCTGCACGAGAAAGTTTGCCATTATAACGCTCTCCCATCCCGTAAATCACGGTTGGGTCGGTCTGCAAGCGCATACCAATGCGTAAACGGTTGATAAATACCGAGGCAACCTGATCGCGTTCACTGGCAACGGCGGTTTCTTTTTCGATAATTGATGCCATCGTCACCAGCTGATTTTTATCTTTATAAGGCAGACCGTCCGCACGCCCTTCCCAGGCGCTATCGACCGCTTTCACCATTTTCTTGTGCGCTCGCTTGAGTAACGCGACATCGGTGGTATTGGCGGTATACATCCAGGTGTCTGGCCAGAACCAACCTTCAATCCACTCCGGGTTTTCCAGTTCAAGTGCCTGCGCTACGGTGGCGTACTTATCGTCACTCAGCGTGTGCTTGATATACGGAGCCTCACGCAATTGCTTGAGGTAGTCGCTCAGACGCATCCCTTCTACCAGTCGCAGCGGGAACTGTGCTTCTTTACCGCTTTCCAACAATTTCAGCATCTCGCGCACGGTCATCTGCGGTGTAAAGCGGTAAGTCCCGGCTTTAAAGTGAGAAAGATCCGGTTCGATACGCAGCAGCCATTGAAAAACCCGTGGGCGATTGATGATCTTATCAGCATAAAGCTGTTCACCGAGCGCCAGACGTCCGGTCCCTGGCTTCAGGGTAAATATCGTCTCTTCTTTGATAAGCAATTTGCTGTCGGCAAGATGGCGAACCTTCCAGACGCCCACACCAGCGGCGATACCCAGTACCACCAGCAATAACAAGATTATCAATAACACTTTTTTCATGACTAATTCGGGCGCTCACAAAGTGGGGCTAAATATTCATATAACGTTGCTGACGAAAAGGAGACATCGCCACAGGCACGTACGGGCATCACTGGCATTAACGCATTACAAATAACCATCTCATCTGCCTGCAACGCCTCTTCCAGAGAAGCTTGCACTTCGACAAGCTGATAAGAGGATTGTGCCAGCAAACGGATACAGAATTGTCGCATAATGCCGTTAACACCTGCCTGATCCAGTCGCGGCGTATAAACTACGTTGCCCTTCCGCCAGAACAAATTAGCCGCACAGCATTCCGTAACCCACCCTTCGCTGTCAAGGACCAGCGCCTCATCAGCGTTTGTCTGCTCAAGATGAGAGCGAATCAATACTTGCTCAAGCCGATTAAGATGTTTAATACCTGCAAGATGAGGATTGCGCCCCAGCCGCACCGGGCTTAGCACCAACGTCATCCCCTCGTTACGCAAACGGTCGTAATGTGCAGGATAAGCCGTAACGGAGAGAATCCGCGTTGCTGGTCCGCTGTTCAATGTGCTGTACCCTCGCCCGCCACTACCGCGACTGATCACGACTTTCAGTACACCATTTTGCTGTTCTGCTGCCAGCGTTTTCATCTCTTGTTCAAGCTGAGGCCAGAAGTCACAGGAAATCATCAACCGCTGACAAGCATCCTGTAGTCGCTGGATATGCGCCGATAACAAACTGACTTTACCGTCGATAACTCTGGCAGTGGTAAAACAACCATCACCAAACTGCGTTGCCCGATCGCTTACTGCCAGCGATTCCTGCTTATAACCGTTAATTAAGAACATACCGGCTCCTTATCAGAGAATTGTTAGTGTGGCAGCATGTTCACTACGGAACAAGTCGGAATAAAAGCTAAGAAAAAAGGCCCGCAAGCGGACCTTTTATATGGGTGGGAAATGACAACTTAGATCTTTTTAAAGATCAAAGAACCATTAGTGCCACCGAAGCCGAAGGAGTTACACAGCGTGTATTCCATTCCGCTGACCTGACGTGCTTCATGCGGTACGAAATCCAGATCGCAACCTTCATCCGGGTTATCCAGGTTGATGGTTGGCGGAACAGCCTGATCGCGCAGCGCCAGGATGGAGTAGATAGACTCTACTGCCCCCGCCGCACCTAACAGGTGACCGGTCATAGATTTCGTGGAGCTTACCAACACACGGCTTGCAGCTTCACCGAAGATGGCTTTCACCGCCTGCGCTTCAGCTTTATCGCCAGCCGGCGTAGAAGTACCGTGCGCGTTAACGTAGCCAATCTGACTCGCTTCAATGCCTGCATCACGCAGAGCATTTGCCATTGCCAGAGCTGCGCCTGCGCCATTTTCTGGCGGTGACGTCATATGATAAGCATCGCTGCTCATACCAAAGCCGACGAGTTCAGCGTAAATTTTCGCACCGCGTTTTTTCGCGTGTTCGTACTCTTCAAGTACCAGCATACCGGCACCATCGCCCAGTACGAAGCCATCACGCTCTTTATCCCACGGGCGGCTCGCCGCTTGCGGGTTATCATTGCGGGTAGATAATGCACGTGCCGCGCCAAAACCACCAACACCCAGCGGCGTACTGGCTTTCTCTGCGCCACCTGCAACCATCACGTCAGCATCGCCATACGCGATAATACGCGCAGCATGGCCAATGTTGTGCACGCCGGAAGTACAGGCGGTCGCGATAGAGATGCTTGGGCCACGCAGGCCATACATGATAGTCAGATGACCTGCCACCATGTTCACAATCGTTGACGGAACGAAGAATGGGCTGATCTTACGTGGACCACCGTTCATCAGAGATGTGTGGTTTTCTTCGATCAGTCCGAGGCCGCCAATCCCGGAGCCAATTGCGGCACCAATGCGGGTTGCGTTCTCTTCCGTTATTTCAAGGCCAGAATCCTGCATGGCCTGAACGCCAGCGACAATTCCATATTGAATGAAGGCATCCATCTTGCGCTGTTCTTTGCGCGAGATAATGTCCTCACAGTTAAAATCCTTTACTAAGCCAGCAAATTTCGTTGCATAGGCGCTAGTATCGAAATGGTCGATTAGGCTGATGCCACTCTGACCGGCAAGCAGAGCTTTCCAGGTAGACTCTACGGTATTGCCGACAGGAGACAACATGCCCAGTCCGGTCACAACTACACGACGCTTAGACACGTTTGTCCTCCAGGGAGGGAAAAAATGATTCTAGTGGGACAAAAAGATAAAACTCAGGCGGTCGAACGACCGCCTGGAGATGTTCACTTACGCCTGGTGGCCGTTGATGTAATCAATGGCAGCCTGAACGGTGGTGATTTTCTCAGCTTCTTCGTCCGGAATCTCAGTATCAAACTCTTCTTCCAGAGCCATTACCAGCTCAACGGTGTCAAGAGAATCCGCGCCCAGGTCTTCAACGAAAGAAGCATTGTTGGTAACTTCTTCCTGCTTAACGCCCAGCTGTTCGCCGATAATTTTCTTAACGCGTTCTTCGATAGTGCTCATACTCTTAAATTTCCTATCAAAACTCGCTTTCGCGATGGTTTTCGTAGTGTATAAAATGTTGAAAAATTTGCAACTAAATCCCGGCAGGTCTTACCACGATTTTACGTTATTTTGAGGCCTTACCCCCCAATAACGCAAATCATTTTGCACTAATTATTACTCATAACCACGCAGACTGCGCGCAACATGAGCATTTTGTGCAAATCGCGGTCAGACCATGTACATCCCGCCGTTCACATGCAAAGTTTCACCCGTGATGTAAGCTGCTTCGTCGGATGCCAGGAATGCAACCGCGTTGGCGATTTCCTGTGCGCCGCCGAGGCGACCCGCAGGAACCTGCGCCAGGATACCCGCACGCTGGTCATCGCTCAGCGCACGTGTCATGTCCGTTTCAATAAAGCCCGGAGCAACAACGTTTACAGTAATACCGCGTGACGCAACTTCGCGCGCCAGTGATTTACTGAAGCCGATCAAGCCCGCTTTCGCCGCAGCGTAGTTGGCCTGACCGCCATTTCCCATGGTACCAACCACAGAACCGATAGTGATAATACGACCATGACGCTTTTTCATCATAGCGCGCATTACCGCTTTTGACAGACGGAAAACAGATGAAAGGTTGGTTTCGATAATATCGTTCCACTCTTCATCTTTCATTCGCATTAACAGGTTATCACGAGTGATACCGGCATTATTGACCAGGATATCCACTTCACCAAATTCCGCGCGAATTTTTTCCAGAACAGATTCGATAGATGCCGGGTCGGTCACATTCAACATCAGACCTTTGCCGTTAGCACCTAAATAATCACTGATCGCCTGAGCGCCATTTTCACTGGTCGCAGTGCCAATAACTTTCGCGCCACGGGCTGCGAGCGTTTCAGCAATTGCGCGGCCAATTCCGCGGCTTGCACCGGTTACCAGTGCGATTTTTCCTTCAAAATTCATGATTTTCCTCTTTTAAAGCTCGAGCGCCGCTGCCATCGCTGAAGGTTCGTTCAGCGCCGAGGCGGTCAGGGTGTCGACAATGCGTTTCGTCAGGCCAGTAAGCACTTTGCCCGGGCCGACTTCATAGAGATGTTCTACGCCTTGCGCTGCCATGTACTCAACAGACTTCGTCCACTGAACCGGGTTATACAACTGACGTACCAGTGCGTCACGGATGGCATCACCATTGGTTTCGCATTTCACATCAACGTTATTCACAACAGGAACTGTTGGTGCGTTAAAGGTGATTTTCGCTAATTCTACTGCCAGTTTGTCGGCTGCTGGTTTCATCAGCGCACAGTGAGACGGTACGCTCACTGGTAACGGCAGAGCGCGTTTTGCGCCCGCAGCTTTACAGGCAGCGCCAGCACGCTCAACCGCTTCTTTATGACCGGCAATAACCACCTGTCCCGGAGAGTTAAAGTTTACCGGAGAAACGACCTGACCTTCTGCAGCTTCTTCACACGCTTTCGCAATAGACGCATCATCCAGACCGATGATTGCCGCCATAGCGCCCGTGCCTTCCGGTACGGCTTCTTGCATGAACTTGCCGCGCATCTCAACCAGACGCACCGCATCAGCGAAATCAATCACACCAGCGCAAACCAGCGCGGAGTATTCCCCCAGGCTGTGACCGGCCATCATTGCCGGTGCTTTACCGCCCTGCTGCTGCCATACGCGGTACAGCGCAACAGATGCAGTCAACAGCGCTGGCTGGGTTTGCCAGGTTTTATTCAGTTCTTCAGCTGGCCCCTGCTGGGTCAGCGCCCACAGGTCGTAGCCCAGCGCCGCAGAAGCTTCAGCAAACGTTTCTTCGACAATTGGATAGCTCGCCGCCATATCAGCCAGCATTCCAACGGTTTGAGAACCCTGTCCAGGGAACACAAATGCAAATTGCGTCATGTTTTAATCCTTATCCTAGAAACGAACCAGCGCGGAGCCCCAGGTGAATCCACCGCCAAAGGCTTCAAGCAGAACCAACTGCCCCGGCTTAATGCGCCCGTCGCGTACAGCTTCATCCAGCGCGCACGGGACAGAGGCCGCAGAGGTATTACCGTGGCGATCCAGCGTCACCACGACATTGTCCATAGACATACCGAGTTTTTTCGCCGTTGCACTGATAATACGCAGGTTAGCCTGATGCGGAACCAGCCAGTCCAGTTGAGAACGGTCAAGATTATTTGCCGCCAGCGTCTCATCAACGATGTGCGCCAGTTCCGTTACCGCAACCTTGAAGACTTCGTTGCCCGCCATCGTCAGATGAATTGAATTCTCTGGATTCACACGGTCAGCATTAGGCAGCGTCAGCAACTCACCATAGCTACCGTCGGCATGCAGATGGGTGGAGATGATTCCCGGCTCTTCAGAGGCAGCCAGCACCGCAGCGCCCGCGCCATCGCCAAAAATAATAATAGTCCCACGATCGGTTGGATCGCAGGTGCGCGCCAGTACATCGGAACCGACGACCAGAGCATACTTCACCGCCCCAGATTTCACGTATTGATCGGCTACGCTTAATGCATAGGTGAAACCTGCGCAGGCTGCTGCAACGTCAAATGCCGGGCAACCTTTAATGCCCAGCATGCTTTGAATCTGACAAGCTGCGCTCGGGAAAGCGTGCGTAGCAGAAGTCGTTGCCACAACGATCAGGCCAATCTGGTCTTTCTCAATGCCCGCCATCTCAATTGCGCGTGTCGCCGCTTCAAAGCCCATGGTTGAAACGGTTTCGTTTTGCGCGGCAATGTGGCGTTCGCGGATACCGGTACGAGTGACAATCCACTCGTCAGAGGTGTCCACCATTTTTTCCAAATCGGCGTTTGTCCGCACTTGTTCGGGCAGATAGCTGCCAGTACCAATAATCTTCGTATACATGTACGCTCAGTCACTTTTCGGTTATATACCGTCACTTGCAAACTGCGAGTTCGCTGGCAGCGTCCTGCTACCGCAGAGTTCCGCTTTTGCCACCGTCCAGCAGCTCAAAACCAGCTGGGTATACAGATTCCAGGCGAGCGGCAATTCGCTGAGGAACTTGTCGCTGCACCGCCTGCACTGCCTGTTCAATCGCGACCGCAAAAGCTCGCTGATTGGCTGCACCATGACTTTTTATCACCGTGCCGCGCAATCCTAACAGACAGGCGCCGTTATACTGGTCGGGGTTGAGGTGACTGAATCGCCTCGTCAGGCTCTTTTGTAGCCAACGCTTTAATAACAGTAGCCACCACGACCGTTTTTTCCCTTCACCCTGAGATTTCAGCAGAGAAAGGAACATCCTGACAACACCTTCCATCGTCTTTAATGTGACATTTCCTGTAAAGCCGTCACAAACCAGCACATCTGTCTTGCCAGTTAACAACTCATTGGCTTCAAGATAGCCGATATAATTGATAGAAGGGATTGTTTTAAGCACCGCTGAGGCATCCCGAATACTGTCGAGACCCTTTACTTCTTCTTCACCAATATTGAGCAACGCCACGCGAGGATTGGGAATTTCCACCACCTCTTCAGCCAGAACTGAGCCCATAATGGCAAATTGCACCAACATTGTACTGTCACAATCGACGTTGGCCCCTAAGTCAAGGACCACCGTTTTGCCCTTTTGCTGATGTGGTAATACCGTCACCAGCGCCGGACGCTCAATCCCCTCCAGGGGCTTGAGTAATAATTTTGCCAGCCCCATCAGTGCCCCGGTATTACCGGCACTGACACAGGCTTGCGCTCGACCTTCTTTCACCAGCTCCAGGGCCACGCGCATTGAACTCCCACGACTGGCGCGGATAGCTTGCGAAGGCCGGGCATCACTGGCGATAACTGACTGCGCAGGAATAATCTGCAGACGCGAACGTTGTTCAAAGTCAGCTTTAGCAAGTAATGGCGTGATGGCGTCGGGATTGCCGACTAAAAGAAGAGTGAGTTGCGAATTAGAATTCAGTGCCTGCAATGCTGCAGGCACTGTCACGGAAGGGCCAAAATCCCCTCCCATGACATCTAACGCCAGGGTTAGACGTGTCAAGGTATCGTCGCCGCCCGGTTTGGTCTTTCCCCAGTTGCCTGGGGAAAATCCTCACTAAGCTTCATCACGCAGACGCGTGATTACTTAGCGATGACCTTGCGGCCGCGGTAGTAACCGTCGGCAGTGATGTGGTGACGCAGGTGTTTTTCACCAGAAGTTTTGTCTACAGACAGGCTGGTGACTGCGGTCAGCGCGTCATGGGAACGACGCATGCCACGTTTGGAACGGGTTGGTTTATTCTGTTGTACGGCCATGGACCTTACTCCTCAATTACGGTTTATCCCCGATCCAACGGGGAGCACCAATTACTTACGCTTTAAGCTGGCTAATACGGCAAATGGGTTTGGCTTTTGCACTTCTTCAGGCAGTTCACCAAAGACCATGTCCGCTTCGGACACTTCACAGTGTTCAGAATCATGCACCGGAACTACCGGCAAGGCGAGGATGATTTCATCTTCAACCATTGCAAGCAGATCGATTTCACCGAATTCGTTAACCTCAATCGGTTCATACGCTTCCGGCAGTGCTTCAGCCTGTTCGTCTGAACGCACAGGACTAAAACAATACGTTGTGTAGACCTGATGAGTAAACGGCTTCCCGCAACGCTGACACTCGAGCGTTACCGTCACCTTCGCATCGCCGTTTAACACTGCGAGACGTTGGTTATCGATAGCGAACGACATGGAGCATTCCACATCACTGTCCACACTGACTACGGATTCGGCGACGCGCTCAACCTGATCAGGGGTATAGATACCCTGGTAATCAAGGCGTTTTTGAGCCGTACGAACCGGATCGAGAGTCAGGGGTAATTTTACCTTTTGCATAGGGCGCGCATATTAACTTTGTAACGTCATAGAGTCAAAGAAAAAGGCAGCCTGTGGTTGCCTTTTGCCAATAATTCGCACACATTGCGGGTTACTGCTTTATTTTCGTTCAGTGCTGATAACGAACATCAACCTGCAAAACGAAGCGCATAGTTTAAAATGGCTATCATCAATACGCTATATCTGATGGAAAAAAATATGCCTAAACTTATTTTAGCCTCCACCTCGCCATGGCGTCGCGCTCTTCTGGAAAAACTGCAAATCTCTTTTGAATGTGCAGCACCAGAGGTCGACGAAACCCCACGCAGCGACGAATCACCGCGACAGTTGGTGCTTCGACTGGCACAAGAAAAAGCGCAATCTCTGGCGTCACGTTATCCGGATCATTTAATTATTGGTTCAGACCAGGTATGTGTTCTTGATGGCGAAATCACCGGTAAACCGTTAACGGAAGAAAATGCCCGTCTGCAATTACGCAAAGCCAGCGGCAATATCGTCACCTTCTATACTGGACTGGCGTTGTTTAATTCGGCGAATGGGCATCTGCAAACAGAAGTGGAGCCTTTTGACGTCCATTTCCGTCACCTGAGCGAGGCGGAGATTGATAATTACGTGCGTAAGGAGCATCCCCTGCACTGCGCGGGTAGCTTTAAGAGTGAAGGATTTGGCATTACGCTGTTTGAGCGTTTAGAGGGACGTGACCCTAACACGCTGGTTGGTTTACCGCTAATCGCGCTGTGTCAGATGTTACGTCGGGAAGGGAAAAACCCGCTGATGGGATAGTTGTTTGCGCCGGATGCGGTTACGTCGCATCCGGCAATCGGTGCAGGCGGCCTGATGCGGCGTAAACGCCTTATCAGGCCAACCGCCCATTATCAGGCTTATATGCTTGTATTAGCGCGCGTTACGCAGCTTTTGCAAACAACGCTTCAAACCTTCATCCATCGGCGCTTCGATACGCATCACCTCACCGGTCCCCGGATGGGTAAACTTCAACGCTGCGGCGTGCAGGAACAGACGATTTAATCCCGTGCCTGCTTCAGTGAGCTGTCTGTCAAATTCACGGTCACCGTAGCGATCGTCAAAGGCAATCGGATGACCCGCATACTGTGTATGCACACGGATCTGATGAGTACGTCCGGTTACCGGGCTACAACGCACCAGGGTGGCAAATGCATAGCGTTCTTCCACTTTAAAGCGTGTTTCCGACGGTTTGCCTTCCTGACTGACACGCACGATACGTTCGCCGCTTTGCAGAATATTTTTCAATAACGGCGCTTGAACGCTCTTCACATGCGACTGCCACTGACCGCGCACCAGCGCCAGGTAATCTTTTTGCATCCCTTTTTCACGTAATTGCTCATGCAGAGAACGCAACGCCGAGCGTTTTTTCGCTACCAGCAAAACACCTGAGGTGTCCCGGTCAAGACGATGAACCAGTTCAAGGAACCGCGCTTCCGGGCGCAACGCCCGCAAACCTTCAATAACGCCGAAGCTTAAACCACTGCCGCCATGTACCGCCGTACCGGAAGGTTTATTCAGCGCCAGGATGTGATCATCTTCATATAAGATGACGTCCGCCAGCGCCGCCACCTTTTGCAGATGTGGCGAAACCGCCTCTTCTTCCCGCTCAGCAACGCGAACCGGTGGAATACGCACCTCATCACCCGCTTCGAGTTTATATTCAGGCTTAATACGTTTTTTGTTCACCCGCACTTCGCCTTTACGCAAAATACGGTAAATCATACTTTTTGGTACGCCTTTCAATTGGGTACGCAAAAAGTTATCGATACGTTGCCCCGCTTCGTCAGCGGTGATAGCAACAATTTTTACGGATGGAGTCTCTGTTTTCATGGTTGGCGATTCTAATTAGCCAACAGGATTCGCGCCACTCATTTTTCTATGCTTATATTTACTTTTGCACCTTATTACTTCACTGCGTGATCACTTTATTGATGGTTATTAAACCAATCACCAGCAAGAAGTGAAAAAACTGTGAGTAAGCGGGTGATAAATGGTAAAAGTCATCTTGCTATAACAAGGCTTGCAGTGGAATAATGAGGCCGTTTCCGTGTCCATCCTTGTTAAAACAAGAAATTTTACGGAATAACCCATTTTGCCCGACCGATCATCCACGCAGCAATGGCGTAAGACGTATTGATCTTTCAGGCAGTTAGCGGGCTGCGGGTTGCAGTCCTTACCGGTAGATGGAAATATTTCTGGAGAGTAATACCCAGTCTGTTTCTTTGATAATTGCGCTGTTTTTCCGCATGAAAAACGGGCAACCGACACTCTGCGCCTCTTTGAGCTGACGATAACCGTGAGGTTGGCGACGCGACTAGACACGAGGCCATCGGTTCACACCCGGAAAGGCGTTACTTTGCCCGCAGCTTAGTCGTCAATGTAAGAATAATGAGTAAGTTACGATGAAAAGAATGTTAATCAACGCAACTCAGCAGGAAGAGTTGCGCGTTGCCCTTGTAGATGGGCAGCGTCTGTATGACCTGGATATCGAAAGTCCAGGGCACGAGCAGAAAAAGGCAAACATCTACAAAGGTAAAATCACCCGCATTGAACCGAGTCTGGAAGCTGCTTTTGTTGATTACGGCGCTGAACGTCACGGTTTCCTCCCACTAAAAGAAATTGCCCGCGAATATTTCCCTGCTAACTACAGTGCTCATGGTCGTCCCAACATTAAAGATGTGTTGCGTGAAGGTCAGGAAGTCATTGTTCAGATCGATAAAGAAGAGCGCGGCAACAAAGGCGCGGCATTAACCACCTTTATCAGTCTGGCGGGTAGCTATCTGGTTCTGATGCCGAACAACCCGCGCGCGGGTGGCATTTCTCGCCGTATCGAAGGCGACGACCGTACCGAATTAAAAGAAGCACTGGCAAGCCTTGAACTGCCGGAAGGCATGGGGCTTATCGTGCGCACCGCTGGCGTCGGCAAATCTGCTGAGGCACTGCAATGGGATTTAAGCTTCCGTCTGAAACACTGGGAAGCCATCAAAAAAGCCGCTGAAAGCCGCCCGGCCCCGTTCCTGATTCATCAGGAGAGCAACGTAATCGTTCGCGCTTTCCGCGATTACTTACGCCAGGACATCGGCGAAATCCTTATCGATAACCCGAAAGTGCTCGAACTGGCACGTCAGCATATCGCTGCATTAGGTCGCCCGGATTTCAGCAGCAAAATCAAACTGTACACCGGCGAGATCCCGCTGTTCAGCCACTACCAGATCGAGTCGCAGATCGAGTCCGCCTTCCAGCGTGAAGTCCGTCTGCCATCCGGTGGTTCGATTGTTATCGACAGTACCGAAGCGTTAACTGCCATCGACATCAACTCCGCACGCGCGACCCGCGGCGGCGATATCGAAGAAACCGCGTTTAACACCAACCTCGAAGCTGCCGATGAGATTGCTCGTCAGCTGCGCCTGCGTGACCTCGGCGGCCTGATTGTTATCGACTTCATCGACATGACGCCTGTACGCCACCAGCGTGCGGTAGAAAACCGTCTGCGTGAAGCGGTGCGTCAGGACCGTGCGCGTATTCAAATCAGCCATATTTCTCGCTTTGGCCTGCTGGAAATGTCCCGTCAGCGCCTGAGCCCATCACTGGGTGAATCCAGTCATCACGTTTGTCCGCGTTGTTCTGGTACTGGCACCGTGCGTGACAACGAATCGCTGTCGCTCTCTATTCTGCGTCTGATCGAAGAAGAAGCGCTGAAAGAGAACACCCAGGAAGTTCACGCCATTGTTCCTGTGCCAATCGCTTCTTACCTGCTGAATGAAAAACGTTCTGCGGTGAATGCGATTGAAACGCGTCAGGACGGTGTTCGCTGCGTGATTGTGCCAAACGATCAGATGGAAACCCCGCACTACCACGTGTTGCGCGTGCGCAAAGGGGAAGAAACGCCGACCTTAAGCTACATGCTGCCGAAACTGCATGAAGAAGCGATGGCGCTGCCGTCTGAAGAAGAGTTCGCTGAACGTAAGCGTCCTGAACAACCTGCACTGGCAACCTTTGCCATGCCGGATGTGCCGCCAGCGCCAACCCCAGCTGAACCTGCCGCGACTGTCGTAGCCCCAGCACCGAAAGCTGCAACGGCAACACCAGCAGCTCCTGCACAACCTGGGCTATTAAGCCGCTTCTTCGGCGCACTGAAAGCGCTGTTCAGCGGTGGTGAAGAAGCCAAACCGACCGAGCAACCAACACCGAAAGCAGAAGCGAAACCGGAACGTCAACAGGATCGTCGCAAGCCTCGTCAGAACAACCGCCGTGACCGTAATGAGCGCCGCGACACCCGTAGCGAACGTACTGAAGGCAGCGATAATCGCGAAGAAAACCGTCGTAATCGTCGCCAGGCACAGCAGCAGACTGCCGAGACGCGTGAGAGCCGTCAGCAAGCTGAGGTAACGGAAAAAGCACGTACCACCGACGAGCAGCAAGCGCCGCGTCGTGAACGTAGCCGCCGCCGTAACGATGATAAACGTCAGGCGCAACAAGAAGCGAAGGCGCTGAATGTTGAAGAGCAATCTGTTCAGGAAACCGAACAGGAAGAACGTGTACGTCCGGTTCAGCCGCGTCGTAAACAGCGTCAGCTCAATCAGAAAGTGCGTTACGAGCAAAGCGTAGCCGAAGAAGCGGTAGTCGCACCGGTGGTTGAAGAAACTGCCGCTGCCGAACCAATTGTTCAGGAAGCTCCAGCTCCACGCACAGAACTGGTGAAAGTCCCGCTGCCAGTCGTAGCGCAAACTGCACCAGAACAGCAAGAAGAGAACAATGCTGATAACCGTGACAACGGTGGCATGCCGCGTCGTTCTCGCCGCTCGCCTCGTCACCTGCGCGTGAGTGGTCAGCGTCGTCGTCGCTATCGTGACGAGCGTTATCCAACCCAGTCGCCAATGCCGTTGACCGTAGCGTGCGCGTCTCCGGAACTGGCCTCTGGCAAAGTCTGGATCCGCTATCCAATTGTACGTCCACAAGATGTACTGGTTGAAGAGCAGCGCGAACAGGAAGAAGTACATGTGCAGCCGATGGTGACTGAGGTCCCTGTCGCCGCCGCTATCGAACCGGTTGTTAGCGCGCCAGTTGTTGAAGAAGTGGCCGGTTTCGTAGAAGCCCCCGTTCAGGTTGCCGAACCGCAACCGGAAGTGGTTGAAACGACGCATCCTGAAGTGATTGCTGCCGCGGTAACTGAACAGCCGCAGGTGATTACCGAGTCTGATGTTGCCGTAGCCCAGGAAGTTGCAGAACAAGCAGAACCGGTGGTTGAACCGCAGGAAGAGACGGCAGATATTGAAGAAGTTGTCGAAACTGCTGAGGTTGTAGTTGCTGAACCTGAAGTTGTTGCTCAACCTGCCGCGCCAGTAGTCGCTGAAGTCGCAGCAGAAGTTGAAACGGTAGCTGCGGTCGAACCTGAGGTCACCGTTGAGCATAACCACGCTACCGCGCCAATGACGCGCGCTCCGGCACCGGAATATGTTCCGGAGGCACCGCGTCACAGTGACTGGCAGCGCCCTACTTTTGCCTTCGAAGGTAAAGGTGCCGCAGGTGGTCATACGGCAACACATCATGCCTCTGCCGCTCCTGCGCGTCCGCAACCTGTTGAGTAATAATTAGCTCAAAGTAATCAAGCCCTGGTAACTGCCAGGGCTTTTTTATTTCATCTTTGAATCAACATATTAAAATTCATCGAATGGCATCCTTGCTAACCAACAATGCAAAATAGGCAAAAAAATGCCCGCCCCAGCGATCCCAGAGCAGGCAGACAAAACATACCCAGTTTCATGATATGTTTTAAAGCGAAATTATTTGTTGAGCTGGAAGAGCGACAATCCCTGCATATCGGTAAATGCTTTATACGATGCCTGCAATGCCGTTTGCTGCATGATGTAAGATGAAATAGTTGCATTCCAGTCCACATCAACCAGATCGCTCATCTGCTGCGTTTGCCCTAAAGCGCGATCGCTACCTAATGAATCCAGCGACTCCAGTTCGTTCAGCTGCGTGCCTAATTCCGCGCGAACAGTCAGCACATTGTTCAGCGAGTTTTTCAGTCCGCGGTTGGTTTTATCTAACGCCGCAGCGGCGGTTTCTTTATCCGCTTCGCTATCCGCGACCGGCGTTTTCAGGGCTGCGATGGCACTATCCAGCATGGCAAAAAGATTGGTTTCAGAAGCGCTACCGTCTGGTTCCGCTACCGCGTTGCTGGTAATACTGTCGAAAATTTTGTCACCCGTGTGCCCTATCACCATCGAACGCGAAGCATCGACCTGTTGTTTAATACTTTCTGCTCCACCGACGTATTTCCCTTTCTCTTCGCTAAACGGCGCAGTCTCTGTTTTATAACCGGCAAAAATGTAGCGCCCGTTACCGTCAGTGGTGTTCGCCAGATTCAGCAACTGGTCACGAAGCCCCTGAATATCCGTAGCCAGCGAGGCCCGGTCATCGTCACTCAAAGTGCCATTGCTGGCATAGACAATTTTTTCCTGAGCATTCTGGATAGCAGTGGTGACCTGGCTAAGTACACTCTCTTCCAGTGACACTTTTTGAGTGGCGAAAGTTCGCGCCAGCGTGTACTGGCTGTTTTGCGCCTGTGCCTGGGAGAGAACTACCGCTTGTGATGCTGCAATGGGATCGTCAGAAGGGTTAACGACTCGCTTACCCGTCGACATCTGCTCGCCGTACTTCATCCATTCTGCCTGAGAATTGGTGATGCCGCGCATGTTTTGCTGGTACATCATCTGGGTACTGAAACGCATTTTATCTCCCCTTAGCGAATGTTAATCAGCGCATCAAAAATCGCGTTTGCCGTCTGCAGAACCTGCGCATTCGCCAGGTAATACTGCTGAAAACGTTGCAGATTTCCGTACTCCTCATCGAGATTGACACCGGAAATCGACTGCTGCTGATTGGAAAGCTGCGTCACCACATTACCTTGCGTGGTGCTACTGGTTTTCAACGTCGCGGTTTTATTACCGATATCACTCACTAACGAGGCATAAGCGTCGTTAAAGGATTTCGCTCCGCCCACCGTTTTACTGTTGCTTTGCAGATCCAGCAGGGCCTGACCGTTGCGGTTGTCGCTATCACCCGCATCTTCTTCGCTCGCCATCGCGATTTTCGCTTCGTCGGTGATTAATACATCCATGTTGACGATGGCGTCACTTACTGGTTTCAGCGTGAAGCTGTCGTTAACGGCAGGCGTTCCTGTAAACGTCAACTCCAGACCATCAAATGCCACTTTACCGTTGGCATCTGGTGTCACCGTAAAAGTGGTATTGCTGGCAAGGCGGGTGACCTGCCACTGATTATTATCGAACGAGATTTTGTAATCTGTCGCCAGTACCACGGAGGCATCAGTTACCGTGGCACCGATCGCAACGTTACCGTTGTTTTTAGTGTTTTGCAGAACCGCGGGCTTACCGATAGCAAAGAAATCTTCACCCTCATCGCCGTTGGCATCAAATCCGGCTTTGTGTTGGCTGTTGAAAGCCTCGGCAAATGCCAGCGCCAGTTGTCCAAGCGTATTACGCGTCTGGTCCAGATCCTGAGAACGGAATGTCAGAATGCCGCCCAGCGACCCGGTATTCAGTAATTTCTCCGGGATCTCAATATTGCCTGCCGTCCCATCAACGTAAGCGACAGTCGTACGAGAAGGGTCGGCGCTGGAAGGAACTGCCGCCAGTTGCCGCGCCGTACTTCCCTGAACCAGTGAGTAACCATTGGCCATCGTGATGTTATAAGTACCGCCATCCTGAACGCTGACTTCTACGCCAACAATCTGGTTTAATTCGCTCACCAGTTGATCGCGTTGATCCAGCAGATTGTTAGGTGAGGCCCCTGCCCCCACGCCTGTCAGGCGCGAGATTTGATCGTTCAGGCTGGCAATTTGTTTAGCGTAATTGTTGATCTGATCAACGCTGGCACCTATCGCGATATTGACCTGTTTGTCCTGGTCGCGCAGATATTGATCGGTGGTTTTAAACTGATTCACCAACCCTTCTGATTTCCCAATCAGCGCCTGGCGCGCTGCCGGGTCTTCCGCGTTACTCACCAGCGTTTGCAGGCTGGTGAAGAAATCCTGCATCTGTGTTGCCAGCGAAGAGGTACTGGTGGAGAGCATATTGTCGATTTTCGACATCTGCTCATAGCGGGCAGTCAGGCCGCTACTTTGCGTCTGCGCCGCACGTAACTGGTTGGTAATAAAAGCATCATACTCACGCTGCACACCAGAAACGTAGACACCATTGCCAACCCAGCCGCCAGCGCCCAACGTGCTATTGGCCTGCGCCATAATAGTGGTTTGGCGGGTATATCCGGCAACGTTATAGCTGGAGATATTATTACTTGCCGTATTTAACGCCGCCTGGGCCGCGTTCAGTCCGCTCATGGCGTTATTGATCAAGCTGGACATGGAGGTTCCTTATAAGCCTTCAATTACAGAGTATTATCGGCAGCGACCCGCCGGACTTGAGTTATTCAGAACAGATTATCAATGTTCATGCTGTAGGTTTTGCTCACCTTGTCGCTTATCGATTTCATCTGCTGGATCATGTTGGTGAGTTTACGGGCATAGTGAGGATCGGTAGCATACCCCGCGTCCTGTAGGGCCTGCGCCCCCTGCTCCGCACTCGCGGCGGTCGTCACGGCGGCGTAGCGCGGGTTACGTGTTAACAGCCCAACGTAATCCGACAATGCTTCCAGATACGAGCTGTAGACCCGAAACTTCGCTTTTACTTTCTTCGCTTCGCCGTTTTCATATTCAGTCGTGGTGATTTCAGTAACTGGCCCTTTCCAGTTGCCAGAGGCTTTGACACCAAACAGGTTATAGCTCGGCTCGCCGTTTTCGCGGCGGATTTGCCGTTGCCCCCAACCAGATTCCAGTGCCGCCTGAGCGAGGATCAAATGATGTGGCACACCGCTTTGCTGGCTTGCCAGTTGGGCGGGCAGCGAGAGTTGCGCGAGGAATGCTTTACTGTCACCCGGCAGCGAATCATCGTAGTTACGTGGCACGGCCTTTTGCACCAGCTGCGAAAGCGCCTGATTTTGATAACGCACCACAGTTTCGAGCGGGAATTTCATCGGTGCTGCTGGCGTAGACTCCTCTGGCAATGGTTGTTCTGGCGTCATCTGTTTAACCATCATCTCTGCAAGCCCCAGACCTTTGCCCGCCGTCATCTGTTGGGCAATCTGCTGGTCATACATACTGGTATACAGGCGAGTGTGCTCGCTGCTGAACAGGCCATCTTTTGGTAAAGCGTCGCGCATGCTTTTCAACATCATCTGCACGAACATCCCTTCCACCTGACGGGCCACCGGACGGATATTTGCCGCCGGATCTTCGCCCGCTTTCGCCTTTAGTTCGTTGAGTGATTGCGCATCCCAGGCCGCACTTGCCAGTAGTTTGCTGTCGCTGATCATCAGATGATTTCCAGTTTTGCCCGCAGACATCCCGCACTTTGCATTGATTGCAGTATGGACATCAGATCCATCGGCGTAGCGCCCAGCGCATTGAGCGCGCGCACCACGTTATTGAGGCTGGCGCTGGAACGTACGCTTTGCAGCGAACCGCCGCTCTGGCGTAAATCGATCTGCGTTTGTGGAGTAACCACAGTCTGTCCACCACCAAACGGTGTATCTGGCTGGCTGACATTGGCCTGACGATTAACTGTTACTGAGAGATTCCCCTGCGCTACCGCGCAGCTGTCGAGGGTCACTTCGCGATTCATCACCACCGAACCGGTGCGCGAGTTAATCACTACTTTAGCGTCCTGCGGGGTGACATTAACATGCATATTCTGAATATCGGCAAGGAAGCGGACCTGGGAACTGTTGCCACTCGGTACGCGCACCTGAATAGTCCGCGCATCTAACGCGGTGGCGCTGCCATATCCACGCACGCGGTTGATGGTATCAGCGATTTGCTGCGCCATGCTGAAATCTTCGTCGTTAAGTTGCAAATTAAGGGTATTCCCGACGCCAAACTGGCTGGGCAATTCACGTTCAATAACCGCACCATTGGTGATCCGTCCACCGTTCAGTTGGTTAACCTGAACACTGCTACCGCCAGCGGAGGCTCCTGCGCCGCCAACCAGAATATTGCCCTGCGCCAGCGCATACACCTGACTGTCAACGCCCTTAAGCGGTGTCATCAACAACGTACCTCCACGCAAGCTTTTGGCATTACCCATGGAAGAAACCACCACATCGATGGTTTGCCCCTGACGTCCAAACGGAGGAAGTGACGCTGTCACCATTACCGCAGCGACGTTTTTTAGCTGCATATTGGTGCCCGTCGGAACGGTAATTCCCAGCTGTGAGAGCATGTTATTAAGCGTTTGTGTGGTAAACGGCGTCTGGGTTGTCTGGTCACCGGTGCCATCCAGCCCCACCACCAGACCATAGCCAATCAGTGAGTTTTGCCTTACCCCCTGAACACTGGTGAGATCGCGAATACGCTCAGCCTGAGCCGCCGTCGTGACCAGTAGAAGAATTAATGCAGAGAGAAATTTAATCACCACAGCCTCACTTACATTGGCGACAGGTTAAGGAAGAAACGCTGCAACCAGCCCATATTTTGCGCTTCGTTAATGTAGCCATTGCCTACGTATTCAATGCGCGCATCCGCCACCTGAGTAGACGGTACGGTATTGCTGCCGCTGATAGTGCGTGGATTAACCACGCCAGAGAAGCGAATAAATTCGGTACCCTGATTAATGGCAATCTGTTTTTCACCCACCACATGCAGGTTGCCGTTGACCAGTACCTGGTCAACCGTCACCGTCAACGTGCCGCTAAAGGTATTGCTGGCATTGGCCCCGCCCTTTCCGTTGAACGTGTTACCACCGGAGGCTTCGACATCGGCACGAGCGTTACCAAACAGCCCCTGCAAATAGCGCGGCACAGTATCAAAGCCAAAATTAGTTTTACCGTCACGGCTGGCATTCGCAGAGGAGCTTTTGCTGGCGCTGACGTTCTCCTGCAACACGATGGTCAGCGTATCGCCAATATTGCGTGGTCGACGATCTTCAAACAGCGGTTGATAGCCATAGTTAATCGGCTGAGCAGACTGGAAAATAGAACCGTTGGCGACGGGCGTCGGACCGGGAACCGGTTGTGCACTGGTCGCCCCCTGCACCAGCGGCGTGGAGGGTATCCAGGCGCAGCCGGTTAGTGAAAGCACCAACAAGCTGGAAATGGCATAAGTATGCGCAGCGTTTTTTTGCATGGCTATCATCTTCAAAAAACAGTAAACCGGTGAACCTGCCACCGGTTAAGCCTTAGAGTTGCGTCAGTTTTTGCAGCATCTGATCGGTGGTGGACACCGCTTTACTGTTGATTTCGTAAGCGCGTTGCACCTGAATCATATTGACCAGTTCTTCCGCCACGTTGACGTTAGACGTTTCAACATACCCTTGATACAGCAGTCCCGCGCCGTTCAGGCCCGGCGTGCTTTCGTTCGGTGCACCGGAGGATTGCGTTTCGGTGTAGAGGTTTTCGCCAATGCTCTCCAGCCCGGTATCATTCATAAAGGTGGTGAGATTGAGCTGCCCAACCTGAACCGGAGCTGCCTGGCCTTGTTGGGTTACGCTGACCACGCCATCACGACCGATGGTGATACTTAACGCATTCGCCGGAATGGTGATCGCTGGCTGTACCTGAAAACCACCAGCCGTCACCAGCTGCCCGTTCTGATCCACCTGGAAAGAGCCGTCACGGGTATAGGCTGATGAGCCATCTGGCAACATCACCTGGAAAAAGCCCTGCCCTTTAATCGCGACATCTTTGCTGTTGTTGGTCTGCGACAGGTTTCCCTGGCTGTGTAAGCGTTCAGTGGCGACCGGGCGTACCCCCGTGCCGATTTGTAATCCGGAGGGTAAGGTGGTTTGTTCGGAAGACTGTGCCCCCGGCTGGCGAATGGTTTGATAAAGCAGATCTTCAAACACCGCGCGCTGACGCTTATAACCGTTAGTACTGACGTTTGCCAGGTTGTTGGCAATGACGTCCATATTGGTTTGCTGGGCGTCAAGGCCCGTTTTGGCGATCCATAATGAACTGATCATAAAATGTCCTGTAGTGGATTAGTGACAAAGTGCATATGTCTTCTTGCCGGATGCGGCGTAAACGCCTTATCCGGCCTACAAGTGCTCGCAAAATCGATAAATTGCGATTGCCCCCATAGACCCGATAAACTTGCGCATCGGGCAACTTATACTTGTCATGTATCCTTTCAATTAACTCATCGACAGCAGTTGGTTGGCACGGCCTGCGTTATCATCGACGCTGCTGATCACCTTCATCTGCATTTCAAAACGCCGCGCGCTGGCAATCATGTCGCTCATTGCCGCAACGGCATTGACGTTACTGCCTTCCAGAACCCCCGACATCACACGCAAGGTTGGATCTGCCTGCAGTATCGGCCCACGCGTGGCCTGGCTTTCTGCGCTTAAACGAAAAATGCCGTCGTCACCGCGTTGCACTTCGCTGCCCGTGGCTTTCACCAGTTTCAGACGCCCCACTGGCGCAACCGTATTTGCCGGATCGCCCGGATTGAGCGCCGAGATTGTGCCATCGGCAGCAATAGTGATTTCCGCCCCTTCCGGCACAGCAATTGGCCCCGCCTCGCCTATCACCGGATGCCCCTGAATTGTCAGTTGCCCGGTGGGATCAACCTGAATGCTGCCATTACGCGTATACCCTTCGCTGCCGTCAGCGGTCTGCACGGCCAGCCAGCCATCCTGCTGCAACGCAACGTCCAACGGGCGCGAGGTGTAATCCATCTTGCCGGGCGTCATGTCTGCACCCGGTGTTGACGCCGTTACCAGCGTGCGCGTAGGCAGTGAAAGCCCTTCCACCGGCACTGCACGCAAGGCGTTTAACTGCGCGCGAAAACCGGGCGTTGAGGCATTGGCCAGATTACTGGCGGTTACCGCCTGTTGATTCAGCGTCTGGCTGGCTGCTCCCATCGCGGTATAAATTGCGTGATCCATTGAGCTATCCCGTCAGCGATTAGCGTAAGTTAACCAGCGTGTTGAGGATCTGGTCCTGGGTTTTGATGGTCTGGGCGTTAGACTGATAGTTACGCTGGGCAACGATCATATTGACCAGTTCTTTACTGAGATCGACGTTGGACGCTTCCAGCGCACCGTTGGTCAGGGTGCCAAAGTTGCCCGTCCCGGCTGTCCCCAACAGCGCCACGCCAGAAGATTGCGTCGCAGACCAGACGTTGTCGCCTTCGGATGCCAGACCTTCGTTGTTGGCAAAGTTCGCCAGTACAATCTGCCCCAGCAGTTGGGTTTGTTCGTTGGAATAGTTGCCGACAACCGTACCGTCATCATTGATTTGATAACTCACCAGATCGCCCGGTTTGTAGCCATTCTGGGTGGTTGCCACAATGTTGTTAGCGCCGGTATTTTGCTGCATGGAGTTGAGGAAGCTCAGGCTAAACGTGGCGGGTTCTGCGCCGTTAATTGCGCCGGTTGCGATATTATTCGCCATCGCACCATCCACTAATGTGCCATTAGCATTAAATTTCAGTGTTGTCGCTGTCTTCGCAATGCTGTTTGGATCACTGCTATCCTGGGTGTAGACCTGCCAGTTATTATCCCCGGTCTTCACAAAGTAGACGCTCATGTCATGAGCATTACCCTGACTGTCGAAAACAGTCACCGAACCTTTTTTGTTATAGCTATCCGCATTGCTGGCATCAAATGCGTTAACAGAGGGAAGCGGATCGCTGGAATTCAGGTTGATCTGCATCGACGCCGTAGTGGTAGTTTTCGCTGCCATCAGGGTATTCGGGATCGTAATATTAGTCGGATTCGCCCCTTGCTGAATAGTCGGCGGCGTACCGGTTGCCGGGTAACCCGTCAGCTGTAAACCTTGCATATTCACCAGGTTACGGTTTTCATCCAGCTTAAATTGTCCGTTACGGCTGTAGAACACCGAACCGTTGCTATCTACCAGACGGAAAAAACCGTTCTGGCTGATAGCAACGTCCAGACCGCGCCCGGTGTTGGTGGTCGTGCCATCGGTAAAGTCCTGAGTGATACCGGCAACTTTTACCCCCAGTCCCACTTTCGAACTGGCAAACATATCGGCAAAAGAGGCCGTGCCTGATTTAAAGCCGTAGGTGGCGGAGTTGGCGATATTGTTGCCAATAACATCGAGGTTGGTGGCGGCAGCGTTTAATCCGCTAACCGCTTGAGAAAAGGCCATGACTGACTCCTGAAATGTGAAGGCTTAAATTATCTGCCGTACTTCGTCGAGGGTGGTGGTGCCGTAAGTGCCGAGATCCAGCGTATTACCGTTGTTGCCGCGGATCACACCCTGCACCAGAGCAAACTGCAGCGGCTGGGCAACCAATTGTGTACCACCGTTACTGGCGCTAATCGCTACGTTGTAAGAACCGTTCGGCGCAGTGCTGCCGTCAGTCAACGTACCGTCCCAAGTGAAACTGTGGACTCCGGCGGTCAGTTCACCAATATCAATGGTGCGCACAACCGCGCCATTTTTATCGGTGATGGTGGCCGTAACTTTGTCTGCCGCCTGTTGCAGCTCAACACCAAACGGCGTGGTCGTGGTCACAGCCCCTTCTTCACTACCGGTTCCCGCAAGAACAGTGGTGCCGGGGATCATCACGCCGTGACCGATCAGGTTACTGGCCTGTAACGACTGGCTGTTATCAATCTGTCCGGAAATAGAGCCGAGCGTGGTATTGAGTTTTTCAATCCCGCTGACCGTGCTGATTTGTGCCAATTGCGACGTCAGCTCGTTGTTTTCCATTGGATTGGTCGGGTCCTGGTTTTTCAGCTGCGCCACCAGCAAAGTCAGAAAACTGCTTTGTAAATCTGCGGCGTTGCTGCCCGTGAGCGAACTACTGCTGGTGGTACTGACGCCGGTATTTGTCGGATCGGTGGTGGTTACCGCAATGGACATAGCTTTCTCCTTTATTGACCGAGCGTAAGGGTTTTCAGCATCATGCTTTTCACCGTGTTGAGCACTTCAACATTGGCCTGATAGCTGCGTGACGCCGACATGGTGTTAACCATCTCCCCGACGACATCAACGTTCGGCATTTTTACATAGCCCTTTGCATCTGCCAGCGGATTACCCGGTTCATAAACCAGTTTGTCCGGGGCCTGACTTTCTATAACATCGGCAACCTTTACGCCGCCTGTCGCAGCACCTGGTGCAGCGTTAACCTGGAATACCACCTGTTTTGCCCGATATGGCTGTCCATCAGGACCGGTCACGCTATCAGCATTTGCCAGATTACTGGCCGCCACGTTCAGGCGCTGGGACTGGGCAGTTAACGCCGACCCGGCGATATCAAAAATATTCAGCAGTGCCATCCGTTAATTTCCGCTCTGTAAAACGTTCATCATGCCTTTGATTTGCCCGCTCAACGCGCTAAGGCTCATCTGGTATTGCAGGCTGTTATCGGCAAACTGGGTGCGTTCGCGATCCATATCGACGGTATTACCGTCAAGCGAAGGCTGGTCCGGAATACGGTATTGCAGTTCTGCGGTAGGAGGCGTCAGCGCCTGCGCCGGGATGTGTTGCGTTGAGGTCATCGTCAGTGCAACCACACTGGTTGCATCCCGTCCACGTTGCATGACTTTTTTAAGTTCACTGGCAAAATCGATATCGCGCGCCTGATAACCAGGGGTATCGGCATTGGCGATGTTTGCTGCCAGCACTTCCTGACGCTGGGCGCGCAGATTGAGCGCCTCTTGTTGAAAACGTAAGGCGGCGTCGAGCTTATCGAGCATATCTCCTCCGCAGGTATCAAAATTCTGCCATCAGCTTAAATGCCTTTACGCGCGCGTTATCGGCGGAATAAACGCAAAATGGGTCGCTATTTATGCCGTTGATGACCATTGCGGACAGGTACAATTCACGTTGTAGAAATGGCTGGGGGGCGAAAATGCTGGCAATAAAACGTAGCGTGGCGATCATTGCGATACTGTTCAGTCCGTTAAGTGCGGCGAGCAATCTCACATCGCAATTGCAAACCTTTTTTAGCGCCCAGCTCGCGGGGGTAAGTGATGAGGTTCGTGTTTCTATTCGTACAGCGCCCAATCTACTACCGCCGTGCGAGCAGCCATTGCTTTCGATGAGCAATAATTCCCGCCTGTGGGGCAATGTGAATGTGTTGGCACGCTGCGGTAACGACAAACGATATTTACAGGTTAATGTACAGGCCACAGGAAATTATGTGGTTGCCGCGATGCCCATTGCGCGGGGAGGAAAGCTGGAAGCTGGCAATGTCAAACTGAAACGCGGACGGCTGGATACCCTGCCACCGCGTACGGTGCTGGATATCAATCAACTTGTTGATGCCATTAGCCTGCGCGATCTATCACCCGATCAACCTATCCAGTTAACCCAGTTTCGCCAGGCATGGCGGGTAAAAGCGGGACAACGCGTCAACGTGATCGCCAGCGGTGATGGGTTTAGCGCCAACGCAGAAGGTCAGGCGCTGAACAATGCAGCCGTCGCACAGAATGCGCGGGTGCGCATGGTATCGGGACAGGTAGTCAGCGGCGTTGTTGATGCAGATGGGAATATTCTTATAAACCTGTAAGCTGTTAAAGATTACCCGTCCCTTGCCGATAAATAAGCAACACATGATAAAAGCGCCCTCAATGAGGAATAAACCATGAGTATTGATCGCACTTCGCCTCTGAAGCCTGTAAGCACCGTTCAACCGCGCGAAACCACTGACGCGCCGGTAACGAACAGCCGGGCGGCAAAAACAACCGCCTCCACCAGCACCAGTGTGACGTTAAGCGACGCGCAAGCAAAACTGATGCAACCCGGCAGCAGTGATATCAATCTTGAACGTGTCGAAGCGTTAAAACTGGCGATTCGTAACGGTGAACTAAAAATGGACACCGGCAAAATTGCCGATGCGCTGATCAACGAAGCTCAGCAAGATTTGCAGAGTAACTGATCGTATGACACGTCTTGCAGAGATCCTCGACCAGATGTCCGCTGTGCTTAACGATCTCAAAACGGTAATGGATCAAGAGCAGTAACATCTCTCTATGGGGCAGATCAACGGCAGCCAGTTGCAATGGATTACAGAACAAAAAAGCTCACTGCTGGCGACGCTGGATTACCTCGAACAGTTACGCAAGAAAGAACCCAATACAGCAAATAGCGTTGATATTAGTCAACGCTGGCAGGAAATTACTGTGAAAACGCAGCAACTACGCCAAATGAATCAACATAACGGCTGGTTACTGGAAGGACAGATTGAGCGCAATCAACAGGCGCTGGAAATGTTGAAACCGCATCAGGAACCGACGCTATATGGGGCGAACGGTCAGACCTCAACAACCCATCGCGGCGGTAAAAAGATTTCGATCTGAATATTATCTCCGGCCTGCACTGCAGGCCGGAATGCATTGTTACACCGTCCGGCGGGCAAATTCTTTAACTTTGAAGCCCAGTACCGCCAGTGCAGCGAAGTACGCGGCAATCCCCGCCAGCACGACCGCCATTAAACGCAGTAAGCGCCAGGGCATGGTACCCAATGACCACTCCGGCATGATATGTAACATACCTAAAAGCACGCCAGACATCACCAGTACCGCCACCACCAGACGCAACAGAAACGCCATCCAGCCGGGTTGCGGAGTAAAGATTTTCTGCTTACGCAACTGCCAGTAAAGCAGCGAAGCATTCAGACACGCCGCCAGACCAATAGAAAGTGACAGCCCGGCATGTTTCAACGGACCAATAAACGCCAGGTTCATCAATTGCGTTAAAATCAGCGTAACGATGGCAATTTTCACTGGCGTTTTAATGTCCTGGCGGGAATAAAAGCCAGGAGCCAACACTTTCACTACAATCAGGCCAATCAAACCCACCGAGTAGGCAATTAACGCCCGCTGGGTCATCAGCGCATCAAACGCGGTAAATTTACCGTACTGGAACAGCGAAACGGTTAACGGACCTGAAAGAATGCCCAACGCAACCGCACTCGGCAGCGCCAACAGGAAACAAAGACGCAACCCCCAGTCCATCAAACGGTTGTATTCATCATGATTGCCACTGGCAAAACTTTTCGACAGCGATGGCAGCAAAATGGTGCCAAGCGCCACGCCCAGCACACCGGAGGGAAACTCCATTAAGCGGTCGGCGTAATACATCCAAGACACCGAACCGGAGGCAAGAAACGAGGCAAAAATGGTGTTGATGATTAAGGAGATCTGGCTCACAGAGACGCCAAGGATCGCCGGTCCCATCTGTTTCACCACGCGCATTGCTCCGGCATCGTGGAAGTTAATGCGCGGCAGGACCAGCATGCCGATCTTCTTCAGGTGCGGTAGCTGATACACCAACTGCAGGATGCCGCCGACCGTAACAGCCCACGCCAGCGCCAGCACCGGTGGGTTAAAGTACGGTGCGGCAAACAGCGCGAAACCAATCATGCTGATGTTAAGCAGTGTTGGCGCAAACGCCGGAATCGAGAAGCGGTTCCACGTATTCAGAATCGCTCCCACCAGCGACGCCAGGGAGATAAGCAAGATATAGGGAAAGGTAATCTTTAGTAGCTGGCTGGTCAGGGCAAATTTGTCAGCTGTGTCAGCGAAGCCTGGCGCGGTCACCATGATCACCCACGGTGCGGCGAGCATGCCAGCGACCGTCACAACCGCCAGCGCAAGTGTCAGCAGGCCAGAAACATAAGAGACAAAGACCCGCGTGGCGTCTTCACCCTGCTTACTTTTATATTCCGCCAGAATCGGTACAAATGCCTGGGAAAATGCCCCTTCGGCAAAGATACGGCGTAACAAGTTAGGAAGTTTAAAAGCGACGAAAAAGGCGTCGGTTGCCATCCCTGCGCCAAAGATTCTGGCGACAATTGCGTCTCGTGCGAAGCCAAGCACACGCGAAAACATGGTCATCGAGCTGACGGCGGCCAGCGATTTTAATAAATTCATCGGTGTTCTAATCCAGACCCACGGGCAAAACGCCTGCAAGGCAGGCGCTGAAAGAGGCGAATAGTCTACCTGGATTATGGTGAATTGCTACCGCCAGATGTTACAGGGTTTATTCACTCATCGCATCGCGCCAGATCTTGTCAACGATACGTTGCGCCCGCACTGCCTGTTCGCCGGCGGTTTGCGGAACTGTCTGATTTTGCACACATTCAATGAAGTGCCGCGCACAGCCGACAAATCCACGTTGCTCAAGAGTGCTCTGCCAACCAGGAATCGGTTTATTCACTACGCCCTGCCCACGCTCCTCACGCCATTCGCGCATATCCGTAATGTCGATGAGCGCACCGTCAGTCACGGCCTGCACGGTTTCACGCTGGCTTCCGGCACGGCGATGCATACAGGTGGTGATCTGCAAAGGACCGGCCGAAAAATGGTGCTCGGCAAACAGCATTTCGCCAGCGTCGTTAGTCAGTAGCGTACCGCCATCCATAGAGGCTTTGCCGCCCGACAACCACAGCGCGGTATCCACCACATGCAGATAATCATCCAGCAACGTGAAATAAAGATCGTGTGGCCCGACGCTATTGCTACGATGTTTATCCATTCTTAGCGAGGCTGCGGTGGCGAGTTGCGTTTTTAACTCACCGTAGAGTGGTGCGAAACGACGGTTAAAACCGACCATCAACGTCAATTTTTTCCGCGCCGCCAGTTCCACCAGCCGTTCAGCATCGCGCAGATTTTCTGCCAGCGGTTTATCGACACAGACATGTACCCCCGCATTGAGTAACGTACTAACCACGTCAAAGTGGCTGGCGGTGCTGGAATGCACAAAAACCGCATCGCAACTGGCGGCAAGGCTGGATAACGAATCGGCATAAGGAATGCGCCAGCTTTCACAAATTGGCAGGGCTTTCGCGCGCGTAGGCGACCAGGCTCCTTGTAACATCCAGTCAGACGCTGCCGCCAGCACCGGTAACCACGCTTTTTGCGCAATGCCGCCTAATCCCACTACGCCGATACGTAATTTTTTCACTTTAATCTCCCAGATGGGCCAGCAACGAATCAAGACGCTGTTTCAGTTCTGCCACTTCGATTTCCAGAGCTTCGACGCGGGCCTGTAAATCACCGTCAACCGCGTTCGACATATCCGTTACCGCCGGCTGATCTTCAACCTCACCACTGAAAAGATGCATGTAGCGGCTTTCACGTTTACCCGGTTCGCGGGCCAGACGCACCACAAAAGGACCATCTTCGCGATTTGCCAGTTGTTCCAGCGTCGACTCAACTTCCGCCATATCGCTGAATTCATACATTCGCGCGGCGCGGCTGCGCAGTTCACCCGGCGTCTGGGCACCACGCAATAACAACGTGGTGATTAACGCCACTTCTGCGGCGCTCAGTTTCAGATCGCCAAATTCTGAATTACAAAAACGTTGTTCATATTTGGTGACCCGATTACCAAAGCCACTCACCGTGCGCAGATAATGGCGTTTGACCAGATTATCCAGTTGCTCCTGCACCTCGGATTCACTCAGATTCATGACCGGTTCACGGTTCGTTTTCTGATTACAGGCCGTGACTACACCATTGACTGAGAGCGGGTATTGCTCCGGCGTGGTCACCTGCTTTTCCAGCAAGCAACCAATCACACGAGCTTCCAGGGCAGTAAGTTGATATTTCATGAGATTCTCCTTAGCGGCCGGGCGTCCAGTCTGGGGTAGTTAATGCCGTCAGTACGTGATCGCGCCATTGTCCATCAATCAACAGATAGTCTTTCGCATAGCCTTCTTTTTCAAAACCCAGTCGTGCCAGTAAATCACCGCTGCGTTTATTGTGCGGCATATAATTAGCCATAATGCGATGAATATGTTGGGTGCGCTGCATATAACGAATGGCTGCGGTCAGGGCTTCAAACATGAGTCCTTTGCCCTGCCATTTTTGCCCAATCGAATAACCGAGATAGCAGGCATGAAAAGAGCCGCGAACAACATTGGAAAAATTGGCAACGCCAATAATCTCTTTTTCGTCCGGGTCGAATAAGCCAAAGTAGAACGCTGAACCTTGTTTATGAAATTCGTTAATCATCCCCAGCCTGGCCTGCCAGCCTGATGGATAACAGTGGCTTTCGTCGCGCACTGGCTCCCAGGGCTTGAGGAAATGGCGATTCTCTGCGTAATAATCCGCAAGACGCCAGGCATCACGATCATGCACCAGACGCACGACCAGTCGGTCTGTGGTTAAGCGCACTTTTGGCACGTTACTGCGATAGCCAAACATTCTATACCTACTCCTTCCCGTAACGTCTTTAATACGCTGTAAGTATTACTATACCTGCGCAACCAGACCCTGTGAAAAGTCCAAAATGCCATTGTCTGCATTATTCACATATTTGATAAAAACTCTCTATCAAAGCGACGTTTTGATAAAAAAATATTGTCCCCGAAGTGATGGGAAAAGTCTTAGCGGCAATGCAGAATAGAAAGTGCTCATCTTTTATTTCCCGGGAGGGGAAATGTCCCGCGTATCGCAGGCGAGGAACCTGGGTAAATATTTCCTGCTCATCGATAATATGCTGGTCGTGCTGGGGTTCTTTGTTGTCTTCCCGCTGATCTCTATCCGCTTCGTTGATCAAATGGGCTGGGCCGCCGTCATGGTCGGTATTGCTCTCGGTCTACGCCAGTTTATTCAGCAAGGTCTGGGTATTTTCGGCGGCGCAATTGCCGACCGCTTTGGTGCCAAACCGATGATTGTTACCGGTATGCTGATGCGCGCCGCCGGATTCGCCACAATGGGTATCGCCCACGAACCGTGGCTATTGTGGTTTTCATGCCTGCTCTCGGGACTCGGCGGCACGTTGTTTGATCCGCCGCGTTCGGCGCTGGTGGTGAAACTAATCCGTCCACAACAACGTGGTCGTTTTTTCTCGCTGTTGATGATGCAGGACAGTGCCGGTGCGGTCATTGGCGCATTGTTGGGGAGCTGGCTGTTGCAATACGACTTTCGCCTGGTCTGCGCCACAGGGGCCGTTTTGTTTGTGCTGTGTGCGGCGTTCAATGCGTGGTTGTTACCGGCATGGAAACTCTCCACCGTACGCACGCCCGTTCGCGAAGGCATGACCCGCGTGATGCGCGACAAGCGTTTTGTCACCTATGTTCTGACGCTGGCGGGTTACTACATGCTGGCTGTACAAGTGATGCTGATGCTGCCAATTATGGTCAACGACGTGGCTGGCGCGCCCTCTGCCGTTAAATGGATGTATGCCATTGAAGCGTGTCTGTCGTTAACGTTGCTCTACCCTATCGCCCGCTGGAGTGAAAAGCATTTTCGTCTGGAACACCGGTTGATGGCTGGGCTGTTGATAATGTCATTAAGCATGATGCCGGTGGGCATGGTCAGCGGCCTGCAACAACTTTTCAACCTGATTTGTCTGTTTTATATCGGGTCGATCATTGCCGAGCCTGCGCGTGAAACCTTAAGTGCTTCGCTGGCGGACGCAAGAGCTCGCGGCAGCTATATGGGGTTTAGCCGTCTGGGTCTGGCGATTGGTGGCGCTATTGGTTATATCGGTGGCGGCTGGCTGTTTGACCTGGGCAAATCGGCGCACCAGCCAGAGCTTCCGTGGATGATGCTGGGAATTATTGGCATCTTCACTTTCCTTGCGCTGGGTTGGCAGTTCAGTCAAAAACGCGCCGCGCGTCGTTTGCTGGAACGCGACGCCTGATTTGATACTCCCCCCTGACTCCTCCATACTGAAAGTGAACTGACAGCCAAATGGAGGAGTCACGTGAAGCTATACATTTACGATCACTGCCCTTACTGCCTCAAAGCCCGCATGATTTTCGGCCTGAAAAATATCCCCGTCGAATTACATGTTCTGCTCAACGACGACGCAGAAACACCCACCCGGATGGTCGGTCAAAAACAGGTTCCCATTCTGCAAAAAGATGACAGCCGCTATATGCCAGAAAGCATGGATATCGTTCACTATGTCGATAAACTCGACGGCAAACCGTTACTGACCGGCAAACGTTCCCCTGCCATTGAAGAGTGGCTGCGCAAAGTCAATGGCTACGCCAACAAACTGCTGTTGCCGCGTTTTGCCAAATCGGCATTTGATGAGTTTTCTACTCCCGCCGCGCGCAAATATTTCGTCGACAAGAAAGAGGCCAGCGCGGGTAATTTTGCCGACCTGCTGGCCCACTCTGACGGTCTGATTAAGAATATCAGCGATGATTTGCGTGCGCTGGACAAACTGATCGTCAAACCGAACGCCGTGAATGGCGAACTTTCGGAAGATGATATTCAGCTATTTCCGCTACTGCGTAATCTGACGCTGGTAGCCGGAATCAACTGGCCAAGCCGCGTTGCTGATTACCGCGATAATATGGCGAAACAGACACAAATCAATTTGTTATCATCAATGGCGATTTAATCCTGACCCGCCGCGGCAGCCTGTATTCGCGGGTTGCCGCCGTTTTCAGTTTTTTCTGCTGGCGAGTTTATCGCTGGTGACACATGCTGCGTTGTGTCAGGATATTGACGCAGATTTCATGTCGAGGACTACCATGAACAAGTTTTTATTTGCCGCTGCATTGATCGTCAGTGGCCTGCTCGTTGGCTGTAATCAACTCACCCAATACACCATCACCGAACAAGAAATTAACCAGTCGCTTGCGAAACATAATAATTTCTCAAAAGATATCGGTTTACCCGGCGTGGCTGACGCCCATATTGTTCTGACAAACTTGACCAGCCAAATTGGTCGCGAAGAGCCGAATAAGGTTACCCTAACCGGAGACGCCAATCTGGACATGAACTCCCTGTTCGGTAGTCAGAAAGCGACCATGAAACTGAAGCTGAAAGCGCTGCCCGTGTTTGATAAAGAAAAAGGTGCGATCTTCCTGAAAGAGATGGAAGTGGTCGATGCGACGGTACAACCGGAAAAAATGCAAACGGTGATGCAAACGTTGCTTCCCTATTTGAACCAGGCATTACGCAATTACTTTAACCAGCAACCTGCTTACGTCCTGCGCGAAGATGGCAGTCAGGGCGAAGCAATGGCGAAAAAACTGGCGAAAGGCATTGAAGTGAAGCCAGGCGAAATTGTCATTCCGTTTACGGATTAATGACGAGGGCGCATTCGCGCCCTTTATTTTTCGTGCAAAGGAAAACGTTTCCGCTTATCCTTTGTGTCCGGCAAAAACATCCCTTCAGCCGGAGCATAGAGATTAATGACTGCACCATCCCAGGTATTAAAGATCCGCCGCCCAGACGACTGGCACCTTCACCTCCGCGATGGCGACATGTTAAAAACTGTCGTGCCGTATACCAGCGAAATTTATGGACGGGCTATCGTAATGCCCAATCTGGCTCCGCCCGTGACCACCGTTGAGGCTGCCGTGGCGTATCGCCAGCGTATTCTTGATGCCGTACCTGCCGGGCACGATTTCACCCCATTGATGACCTGTTATTTAACAGATTCGCTGGATCCTAATGAGCTGGAGCGCGGATTTAACGAAGGCGTGTTCACCGCTGCAAAACTTTACCCGGCAAACGCAACCACTAACTCCAGCCACGGCGTTACGTCAGTTGACGCAATCATGCCGGTACTTGAGCGCATGGAAAAAATCGGTATGCCGCTACTGGTGCATGGTGAAGTGACACATGCAGATATCGACATTTTTGATCGTGAAGCGCGCTTTATAGAAAGCGTGATGGAACCGCTGCGCCAGCGCCTGACTGCACTGAAAGTCGTTTTTGAACACATCACCACCAAAGACGCAGCCGACTATGTCCGTGACGGAAATGAACGGCTGGCTGCCACCATCACTCCGCAGCATCTGATGTTTAACCGCAACCATATGCTGGTTGGTGGCGTGCGTCCGCACCTGTATTGTTTACCCATCCTCAAACGCAATATTCACCAACAGGCATTGCGTGAACTGGTCGCCAGCGGTTTTAATCGAGTATTCCTCGGTACGGATTCTGCGCCACATGCACGTCATCGCAAAGAGAGCAGTTGCGGCTGCGCGGGCTGCTTCAACGCCCCAACCGCGCTGGGCAGTTACGCTACCGTCTTTGAAGAGATGAATGCTCTGCAGCACTTTGAAGCATTCTGTTCTGTAAACGGCCCGCAGTTCTATGGCTTGCCGGTCAACGACACATTCATCGAACTGGTACGTGAAGAGCAACAGGTTGCTGAAAGCATCGCACTGACTGATGACACCCTGGTGCCATTCCTCGCCGGGGAAACGGTACGCTGGTCCGTTAAACAATAAAAATCGTAGCTTCCTGTTGTCATTAGGTTATTTTACCTGTATAAATAACCAGTATATTCAACAGGGGGCTATTATGCGAATTGAAGTCACCATAGCGAAAACTTCTCCATTGCCAGCTGGGGCTATTGACGCCCTGGCTGGCGAACTTTCCCGCCGTATTCAGTATGCGTTTCCTGATAATGAAGGCCACGTATCGGTACGTTATGCCGCAGCGAATAATTTATCGGTTATTGGCGCAACAAAAGAAGATAAACAGCGCATTAGCGAAATTCTCCAGGAAACGTGGGAAAGCGCCGATGACTGGTTTGTCAGCGAATAATATGCAGTGATTTTTGTTTTTGCCGGGTCGCCCCGGCTTTTTTATTTTACTTACGAATTTTGAGTACAAAATTTCTACACTTCCTCAAAATAATTGCACAATATGCTAAAAAAATATGAATGACATGCTGTTTTATTGTTCATATAAATCTTAAAAGCAGAAATTTATCTGTTCCCCCCTTTAAAAATTCGGTGAATACCCTTACTTATTGGTATACTGAAGTTGCTTCAGATAAAAACGCATTGAACCTCGAATAACGTTGTCTAGTAACACGAATTAGGGGGCCATGATGGAAAAAAATAATGAAGTCATTCAGACTCATCCGCTCGTAGGGTGGGACATCAGCACCGTTGATAGCTATGATGCGCTGATGTTGCGTTTGCACTACCAGACCCCAAATAAGTCCGAGCAGGAAGGGACTGAAGTTGGTCAGACGCTCTGGTTAACCACTGATGTTGCCAGACAATTTATTTCGATATTAGAAGCAGGAATCGCCAAAATTGAATCCGGTGATTTCCCGGTAAACGAGTATCGGCGTCATTAACATGACATGACCATCCACCCAAAAGGCACCTCACCGGTGCCTTTACCATTTCTGGGTTGTATATCTGCATTCAGTTAATTACTCTGCTTAAACCATGAGAGCAGAGAGAAAAAAATGAAATACGATCTCATCATTATTGGCAGCGGTTCCGTAGGCGCTGCCGCCGGGTATTATGCAACCCGCGCCGGTTTAAACGTGCTAATGACCGACGCCCATATGCCACCGCATCAACACGGCAGCCACCACGGCGATACGCGATTAATTCGCCATGCTTATGGTGAAGGCGAAAAGTATGTCCCACTGGTACTCCGCGCGCAAACACTGTGGGATGAGCTCTCCCGCCACAACGAAGATGATCCCATTTTTGTACGCTCTGGTGTCATTAACCTCGGCCCGGCTGACTCCGCATTTCTCGCCAACGTCGCCCACAGCGCCGAACAGTGGCAACTCAACGTCGAAAAGCTCGACGCGCAAGGGATTATGGCCCGCTGGCCAGAAATACGCGTCCCGGACAACTACATCGGCTTATTTGAGACTGATTCCGGTTTTTTGCGCAGCGAACTGGCGATTAAAACCTGGATCCAACTGGCGAAGGAAGCGGGCTGTGCGCAGCTGTTCAACTGCCCGGTCACCGCAATTCGTCATGACGATGATGGCGTAACTATTGAAACGGCTGACGGAGAGTATCAGGCGAAAAAAGCGATTGTCTGCGCGGGAACATGGGTAAAAGACCTGCTCCCGGAGCTGCCTGTCCAGCCCGTACGCAAAGTATTTGCCTGGTATCAGGCCGATGGTCGCTATAGCGTGAAGAATAAATTCCCGGCGTTTACCGGTGAACTGCCCAATGGCGATCAATATTATGGTTTTCCGGCAGAAAACGACGCGTTGAAGATTGGCAAACATAACGGAGGCCAGGTTATCCATTCAGCGGATGAACGTGTTCCGTTTGCGGAAGTGGTCAGCGATGGTTCGGAAGCCTTCCCGTTCTTGCGCAATGTCTTGCCGGGTATCGGTTGCTGCCTGTACGGCGCTGCCTGCACCTATGATAATTCGCCTGACGAAGATTTTATTATCGATACCCTACCCGGTCACGATAATACACTGCTCATTACCGGCCTGAGCGGGCACGGTTTTAAATTTGCGTCTGTTTTAGGGGAAATAGCTGCCGATTTTGCGCAAGACAAAAAAAGCGATTTTGATTTAACGCCATTCAGGCTTTCCCGCTTCCAATAATCATCATTACGGCCTCCAGAATGAGGCCGTTTTTACAGGAGTATTTAATGCGTCGGCTGTTGCACTATCTCATCAATAATATTCGCGAGCATCTGATGCTTTATCTTTTTCTCTGGGGATTGTTGGCAATTATGGATCTGATCTATGTGTTTTATTTTTAGTTTTCCGCACTGACATAAACTGACAAATATTTAATCTCCCTTTCATTTAGCGTGAAAAATTGAATGAGATTATTCCTGCTTCTACAGCACTCACCAGACATCTCTGATGCTGAACCCACTAAACTTATGAAGATTCTTTCATTATTAATTCAAAATTATTGAAATAAAAATAAATATCATTCAATTTGTTATTTTTGTGTTGCAATTCATTCTCCGACACGCCATTTTCTTTCTCTCGCAAATTCGTTTTGGATGCACTTATGTCATTCACAAATACCCCTGAACGCTATGGTGTTATATCTGCGGCCTTCCATTGGCTAAGCGCAATTATTGTCTACGGCATGTTTGCTTTAGGTCTGTGGATGGTCACGCTCAGTTATTACGATGGCTGGTATCACAAAGCACCCGAACTGCATAAAAGCATCGGTATTTTGTTAATGATGGGGCTGGTTATTCGCGTTCTGTGGCGTGTCATATCTCCACCGCCGGGTCCGCTGCCGAGTTATTCGCCCATGACTCGTCTTGCCGCAAAAGCTGGACATCTCGCATTGTACCTATTGCTGTTCGCAATCGGCATCAGCGGCTATCTGATCTCAACTGCCGATGGTAAACCGATCAGCGTTTTTGGCTGGTTTGACGTCCCCGCGACCCTTGCCGACGCTGGCGCACAGGCAGACTTTGCCGGTGCCCTGCATTTTTGGCTCGCGTGGAGCGTCGTAGTACTGTCCGTTATGCACGGATTTATGGCCCTGAAGCATCATTTCATCGATAAAGACGACACTCTGAAGCGCATGCTGGGAAAGTCGTCATCTGACTATGGAGTATAAAAAATGAAAAAAAGCCTGCTTGGTTTAACCTTCGCGTCCCTGATGTTCTCTGCCGGTTCAGCGGTTGCCGCCGATTACAAAATTGACAAAGAAGGTCAGCACGCCTTTGTTAATTTCCGCATCCAGCACCTTGGCTATAGCTGGTTATACGGCACCTTTAAAGATTTCGACGGTACTTTTACCTTTGACGAAAAAAATCCGGCTGCCGATAAAGTGAATGTGACAATTAACACCACCAGCGTCGATACTAATCACGCCGAACGCGATAAACATCTTCGCAGTGCAGATTTCCTCAATACCGCAAAATATCCACAGGCAACATTCACCTCCACCAGCGTGAAGAAAGACGGTGACGAACTGGATATTACCGGCGATCTGACACTGAATGGCGTAACCAAACCCGTCACGCTGGAAGCGAAATTAATTGGTCAGGGCGACGACCCGTGGGGCGGTAAACGTGCAGGCTTTGAGGCCGAAGGCAAAATTAAGCTCAAAGACTTCAATATCAAGACAGATTTAGGTCCAGCTTCTCAGGATGTGGATCTGATTATTTCAGTGGAAGGCGTACAGCAGAAGTAAGCGTGAAATGTTGCCGGATGGCACGCATCCGGCAATGATATTTATTCTGTTGGATCAGGAATGCCCAGTGTTGTATTCAGACGTCCACGAGACTTATTAAAGATCTTATTGCCATTTTCACGTCCTGCCCGACGGCGTCGCTGTTCTTCTGGCGGTAACGCGCTTTCTTCGCAGCAAATCTCACTACAACAACCTTTGTATTTTTCCGCGCATACTGGACACTGAATAAACAGCAGGTGGCAGCCATCATTTTTACAGTTGGTATGGCTGTCGCACGGCGCGCCGCACTGGTGGCAATGCGCGATAATCTCATCCGATATACGTTCGCCCATCCGCTCGTCAAAAACAAAATTTTTGCCAATAAAACGCACCGGCAAGCCCTGCTCGCGCGCCTTACGGGCGTATTCAATAATTCCGCCCTCGATATGCCAGACTTTGTTGAATCCGTTATGTTTCATCCAGGCACTGGCCTTTTCACAACGAATGCCGCCGGTGCAGTACATGACGATTTTTTTATCTTTATGTGCCTGCATCATCTCGACTGCTTTTGGCAGCTGCTCACGGAAGGTATCTGCCGGAATTTCGAGCGCGTTTTCAAAGTGCCCCACTTCATACTCATAGTGGTTACGCATGTCGATAAACAGTGCATCGGGATCGTCAAGCATGGCGTTCACTTCCGCCGCTTGCAGATACTCACCAACATTGCTGGCATCAAAGTGAGGATCGTCAATACCGTCGGCAACGATACGATCGCGGACCTTCATGCGCAGTACCCAGAAGGATTTCCCGTCATCATCCAACGCGATATTCAGGCGTAAGCCATCTAAAGCCGAGTCGAAGGCATAGAGCTGCGCGCGAAATGTTTCAACATTGCTCGCAGGTACGCTGATTTGCGCGTTAATGCCCTCATGCGCCAGATACACTCGCCCAAAAACATTCAGCGCGGTAAACAGCTGATATAAAGCGTCACGGGTCGCCTTAGGATCGGCGATGTGGAAATACTTGTAAAACGAAATGGTGGTTCGCGGTTCGCTCTCAGCCAACATTTTGGCTTTTAGCGCGTCGTTGGAAATGCGGTTGTGTAACACTGGCATGGTGTACGGTTCCTGCGAGATGGGAAAGTAAAAATCCGCGGCATGATATAGCAATTATCGATAATTAACATCCACACATTTTACGCTACATTTGCGCATTAAAAATTATTTGTTATTTACAAGCGCGGCAATTTCGCCCAGTCTTCAGCCACAAATTTTGGTTGCGGGCGAAAAAATGCGACAATACATACAATTGCCCGAATAGGTTGAAAAACAGGATTGATATGACGAATCTACCCAAGTTCTCCACCGCACTGCTTCATCCGCGTTATTGGTTAACCTGGTTGGGTATTGGCGTACTTTGGTTAGTCGTGCAATTGCCCTACCCGGTTATCTACCGCCTCGGTTGTGGATTAGGAAAACTGGCGTTACGTTTTATGAAACGACGCGCAAAAATTGTGCATCGCAACCTGGAACTGTGCTTCCCGGAAATGAGCGAACAAGAACGCCGTAAAATGGTGGTGAAGAATTTCGAATCCGTTGGCATGGGCCTGATGGAAACCGGCATGGCGTGGTTCTGGCCGGACCGCCGAATCGCCCGCTGGACGGAAGTGATCGGCATGGAACACATTCGTGACGTGCAGGCGCAAAAACGCGGCATCCTGTTAGTTGGCATCCATTTTCTGACACTGGAGCTGGGTGCGCGGCAGTTTGGTATGCAGGAACCGGGGATTGGCGTTTACCGCCCGAACGATAATCCACTGATTGACTGGCTACAAACCTGGGGCCGTTTGCGCTCAAATAAATCGATGCTCGACCGCAAAGATTTAAAAGGCATGATTAAAGCCCTGAAAAAAGGCGAAGTGGTCTGGTACGCACCGGATCATGATTACGGCCCGCGCTCAAGCGTTTTCGTCCCGTTGTTTGCCGTTGAGCAGGCTGCGACCACGACCGGAACCTGGATGCTGGCACGGATGTCCGGCGCATGTCTGGTGCCCTTCGTTCCACGCCGTAAGCCAGATGGCAAAGGGTATCAATTGATTATGCTGCCGCCAGAGTGTTCTCCGCCACTGGATGATGCCGAAACTACCGCCGCGTGGATGAACAAAGTGGTCGAAAAATGCATCATGATGGCACCAGAGCAGTATATGTGGTTACACCGTCGCTTTAAAACACGCCCGGAAGGCGTTCCTTCACGCTATTAAATCTCCCATGCCGGATGCTTCAGAATGGCATCCGGCATTACCACAGCAAATCCCCCTGATTTAGCGATAAAAGCTCTCTGGATTGCGCCCCCTGGAAGTCGGGCGCATAATTAGTGTGCTTATCTTTTCTTCTTATGTTCACCGCGCCTGGCGCACCAACAGCGGATTGCTATGTCACCCTGTGAAAATGACACCCCTATAAACTGGAAACGAAACCTGATCGTCGCCTGGCTAGGCTGTTTTCTTACCGGGGCCGCCTTCAGTCTGGTAATGCCCTTCTTACCCCTCTACGTTGAGCAGCTTGGCGTTACCGGTCACTCCGCCCTGAATATGTGGTCCGGTATTGTCTTCAGCATTACATTTTTATTTTCGGCCATCGCCTCACCGTTTTGGGGTGGACTCGCCGACCGTAAAGGCCGAAAACTCATGCTATTACGCTCTGCTCTCGGCATGGGCATCGTAATGGTGTTGATGGGACTGGCACAAAATATCTGGCAGTTTTTGATCCTACGGGCGCTTCTTGGGTTACTTGGCGGATTTGTCCCCAACGCTAATGCTCTTATCGCCACACAAGTACCGCGTAATAAAAGCGGCTGGGCGCTGGGTACGCTCTCCACAGGCGGCGTTAGTGGTGCGTTGCTCGGCCCAATGGCTGGCGGCCTGCTCGCCGATAGCTACGGCTTACGTCCGGTATTCTTTATTACCGCCAGTGTGCTCATACTCTGCTTTTTCGTCACCCTGTTTTGCATCAGAGAAAAATTCCAGCCGGTCAGCAAAAAAGAGATGCTGCACATGCGGGAAGTGGTGACATCACTTAAAAACCCGAAACTGGTACTCAGCCTGTTTGTCACTACGTTAATCATCCAGGTGGCGACGGGCTCAATTGCCCCCATTCTGACGCTGTATGTCCGCGAACTGGCGGGTAACGTCAGTAACGTCGCCTTTATCAGTGGCATGATCGCCTCGGTGCCAGGCGTGGCGGCTCTGCTAAGTGCACCACGACTCGGCAAACTTGGCGATCGAATCGGACCCGAAAAGATCCTGATTACAGCGCTGATCTTTTCTGTACTGCTGTTGATCCCAATGTCTTACGTTCAGACGCCATTGCAACTTGGGATTTTACGTTTTTTGCTCGGTGCCGCCGATGGTGCACTACTCCCCGCCGTACAGACACTGTTGGTTTACAACTCGAGCAACCAGATCGCCGGGCGTATCTTCAGCTATAACCAATCGTTTCGTGATATTGGCAACGTTACCGGACCATTGATGGGAGCAGCGATTTCAGCGAACTACGGTTTCAGAGCGGTATTTCTCGTCACCGCTGGCGTAGTGTTATTCAACGCAGTCTATTCATGGAACAGTCTACGTCGTCGTCGAATACCCCAGGTATCGAACTGATTTTTCGCCTTTCATACTTGCAAAAGCGGAGAATCAGCTATCCTTTTCCCTGAAACCTCATCAACTCAAAGGGAGAATCGTGATGACCATGTACGCAACGCTTGAAGAAGCCATTGACGCTGCACGCGAAGAATTTCTTGCAGACAACCCCGGCATCGACGCCGAAGATGCGAATGTGCAACAGTTCAATGCCCAAAAATACGTTTTGCAGGACGGCGACATCATGTGGCAAGTTGAGTTTTTTGCCGACGAAGGGGAAGAAGGTGAATGTTTACCTATGCTTAGCGGTGAAGCCGCGCAAAGTGTTTTTGATGGCGACTATGATGAGATAGAGATACGCCAGGAGTGGCAGGAAGAGAATACATTACATGAATGGGACGAGGGGGAATTTCAGCTTGAGCCACCGCTGGATACCGAGGAAGGACGCGCAGCAGCTGATGAGTGGGATGAACGTTAATCACTCATACGGGCCATGATGAATGTCGATCGGCAGCAGTAAAGTATCAAAAACCAGGGAGAATGGCAGATCAAGGATTGTGACATAACGCCAGGCGGAGTCACGCACATCCCATTGCACACCGGGATAATATTGGTTGCCATGCCCCTGCCCCGGTATAGTGCGACTAATAATGCTGCCACAGCCACTCAGCAAGGTCACCATGATGCTCACCACAATTAAACGCATTTGATACCTCTTCCGTAAAAAAATACCGGCATAACGCCGGTATTTTTATTGGCTCGTTGTTTTTGCCGGATGCGGCGTGAACGCCTTACCCAACCTACAAAATCTTGCAAAATCAATAAATTGCAGGAACGATGTAGGCCTGATAAGCGTAGCGCATCAGGCAACTACGTTTTTATTGCGAAGCCGCATCCGGTTTACGCAATGCCAGTGGATTGAGCTTTATCCCTTCGTAATAACTCACCCATGAAGAATATCTCTCCGGGGAATTCCAGACGCGGAAATGCAGACGGGCCATCGTCACCGGATCGCTTAGCAGCACCAGGCGACGATCGCGATTCAGCTTCTCTGGCGTCTCGTTAAGCGCCTGTTCAACGTGGCGGTCACGGGCGATTTCCAGCACCTTACTGGCGCGGTGACGCGCGGTCGCCATTGCGGTTGCCAGAGCGTTAAATGACGGGTTAAACACCGCGTGCATAAAACCATCATCAAGGGAGCGTTGACGATTCATCTCAAGGAAGCGATCGGTATCAACCAGCACCTGCGGCGGTGAATACTCTTCCGGGATCAGGAACAGTTTCCAGCGTTTGGTTCGCAGACCAACGGTGGCACGGCTGGAAATCACCGAAACAAACGGTGACAGGATCAACGAGAAGACAATCGGTGCCAGCCAGAACAGGAAACGCAGATCCAACCACGCCATACCAACAGCCCACACTAACCCTAACAGCAGCTGTGAGCCGTGGCGTTTGAACGCTTCACCCCAGGAAGTGGAGTCATCATCACGCTGCGGTGAATTCCACACAACTTCCCAGCCAAGGAACGCGCTGACGACGAAGACCGTATGGAACAGCATGCGTACCGGAGCCAGCAGCACGGAAAACAGCACTTCCAGCAGCAACGATAATGTAACGCGCCAGAATCCGCCGTATTCTTTCGTTCCTTTGCACCAGATAAGCAAAATGCTCAATAACTTCGGCAGGAACAACAGCACCATAGTCGAAGCAAAAAGTGCAATCGCCAGCTCAGGACGCCACTGCGGCCACACCGGGAACAACTGCCGTGGTTGCAGGAAGTATTGCGGTTCGGTCAACGCATGTACTACCTGCAATGCAGTAGAGAGCGCGAGGAACATAAACCACAGCGGAGCGGAGAGATAAGACATCACGCCCGTCAGGAACACCGCACGGTGAACCGGGTGCATACCCTTCACCAGGAACAGACGGAAGTTCATCAGGTTACCGTGGCACCAGCGGCGGTCACGTTTTAGCTCATCAAGCAAGTTAGGCGGCAATTCTTCATAAGAACCCGGGAGATCGTAAGCAATCCAGACCCCCCAACCTGCACGGCGCATCAACGCCGCTTCCACGAAGTCATGTGATAGGATTGAACCGGCAAAGGAACCTTCGCCCGGCAGCGGAGCCAGTGCGCAGTGCTCGATAAACGGTTTCACGCGGATAATCGCGTTATGTCCCCAGTAGTGCGACTCGCCAAGTTGCCAGAAGTGCAAACCGGCTGTAAACAGTGGCCCATACACGCGGGTCGCGAACTGCTGACAGCGCGCATACAGCGTATCCATACCGGACGCTTTCGGCGACGACTGAATGATCCCGGCGTTCGGGTTGGCTTCCATCAGGCGCACCAGCCCGCACAAACAATCACCGGTCATTACCGAGTCAGCATCCAGCACCACCATGTAGCTGTACTGGCTGCCCCAGCGACGGCAGAAGTCATCGATATTACCGCTTTTACGCTTCACGCGGCGACGGCGGCGGCGATAGAAAATCTGACCTTCGCCACCGACTTCAGCGATAAGCTCCATCCAGGCTTTTTGCTCTGCGACGCAGATATCCGGGTTATAACTGTCACTAAGAATGTAGACATCAAAGTGTTTGGCATTCCCGGTGGCTTTTACTGATTCCCACGTTGCACGCAGGCCAGCAAAAACACGGTTCACGTCTTCGTTACAGATAGGCATGATCAACGCCGTGCGATGCTCCGGGTTTAATGGTTCATCGCCAACTGTTGACGCAGATATACTGTATTTATCGCGACCAATAAGCAGTTGCAGGAAGCCCATTAACGCCGTCCAGAATCCGGCGGACACCCAACAGAACAGTACCGCAAAGAGGATCAGGATACCGGTTTGCAGCATATAAGGCAGAAGCTGCATAAAGGAAACCCACAAATCCTGACCAACCATATCCATAGGATTAATCAGCGCCCAACCCTGATAAGGAAGAATGGTCTTCATATACCAGGTCGCGACGACAGTTTGCGCGAGCGTCAGGATCAACAGAATGTAACGGCGGATGGTACCGACGGTACGCCACTTTTGCTCGCTCTCCTGCTCTTCTTTGGTCAAACGAGCCAGATAGCGCGGCGTGACATCGCGTCCACGCAGGCGATCCCAGAAACGGCCTACCGGGTTGGTACGCCACGGGTCGGGAAACATCGAGGAGCGTTTTGCTTCTGGCATCGCCTTCAGCTGATCGCGCCCTTCGTCGTCTTTAATTAACTGTCCATCAGCAAGTGAATCTGGCCAGGCTTGTTCCAGACGCGCCTTTACCGAGCCTTGCGGGGAATCATCCTCCCGCGCCCAGGTGCGGTGTTCGGCATCCAGCGCCTGATGAACGGCGCGGATATCAGTCTTCGGCAATGCCGCTTTCTCGCTTGCGGCGATGGGCATTGCGTCAATGTACTCAGTTGTCTTATTCATTGGCAGGTAACTGGTAGCTCCAGGTTTCACTCAACGTCTGATCGGCATTCACCAGCGCAGCACGCATTTCAGTGGTTTTCTTGGCATCTTTCACTTTCACACGCATCACCAGACGCCAGCCTTTGGTAACCGGGTTATAGCGCACCGTGCTTTCAACTATCTCACCATTATCACCAATGCTGGTTTGCGCTGTGACCGGGGTATCCTCTGGCAGTTTTTTCATCTCTGCGCCGGTAAAATCGACCACAAAGGCGATAGTACCGTCAGGCTGGCGAATCAGGTTCGACTGCTTCACATCCCCCGTTGAACGACGCGTTTGTTGCACCCATGCGTTATCTGGCGCATGCAGTTTGTCTTCATCACGGCTGAAGGTGATGGTGTATTTAAAGTTCATCTCTTTACCCGGCTCCGGCAGCTGATCCGGCGTCCAGTAAGCGACGATGTTATCGTTGGTTTCATCGTTGGTTGGAATTTCCACCAGCTCAACGCTGCCTTTACCCCACTCCCCTTTCGGAGTCACCCATGCGCTTGGACGAAGATCGTAACGATCATCGAGATCTTCAAAGCGGGAGAAATCACGACCGCGCTGCAACAGACCGAAGCCTTGCGGGTTCTCCATCGAGAAGCTGCTGACCGCTAAATGTTTCGGGTTATTCAACGGACGCCAGATCCATTCGCCATTACCGGCATGGATAGACAGACCGTTAGAGTCGTGCAACTCCGGACGATAGTTATTTGCAGGCGACGGTTGGTTCGGCCCAAACAGGAACATACTGGTTAACGGTGCAACCCCCAGTTTGCCGACTTTATCGCGCAGATAGATTTTCGACTGCACATCCACAACCGTGTCACGCCCTGGCATAACCACGAATTTGTAAGCACCTGTCGCGCGCGGCGAGTCAAGCAATGCATAAATGGTTAAACGTTTATCAGTCGGTTTTGGACGCTCGATCCAGAACTCTTTGAAGCGTGGAAATTCTTCACCCGATGGCAAGGCGGTATCAATTGCCAGGCCGCGGGCAGAAAGGCCATAAACCTGACCTGCACCAATCACGCGGAAATAGCTGGCCCCGAGCATGCTGACGATTTCATCGTTTTTATCTTTGCTGTTGATCGGGTAAAGCACTTTAAAACCGGCAAAACCAAGGTCTTTTACCGTGTCTTTGTCATGCTGAACATCGCCGAAAGTGAAATAATCCGGGCTGTATTTGATTCGTTTGACTGCGGTGGCAGTCACTTCATTTATTTTGACCGGGGTATCGAAGTACATACCCTGATGGTAGAACTCGAGTTTGAATGGGGTCTTCAGATTGTTCCAGTACGCTTTGTCATGATTAAACTGGATCTGCTGATAGTCCGCGTATTTCATATCGCGGAAAACGGAGGGCAAGTTGCTTTTGGGCGCCTCATAGCCTTTCCCGGCTAAGGATTGAGCTTGCTTTGCGACATCATCAATACTGAAAGCCCAGCTTGAAGATGTATACAGGGTTAACATTACTGCAGCACTCAACCAACGCATTTTCATCATTTGTAGTTTATGTTTCATAATTAGTAAGCACTTCCCCCTTTGTGTGCTTATATCGATCCGATCTATTTTAATGGATAACCAGCCATTCCGACAACAGAATCCCGGTATCGTTCAGCACGCTGGCTCATGGATTAAGCACCTGATTGCAACCGTTTTCACTTTCCGTGCTTCTCCTAAAGACAGAAGCATCGACTTCGTGTAGGGTTTGCCAGCAATTTTATTTATCAACCGTCTTACAGACGCTTCCATTCTGGTTAGTGGTTGCGATGATGCTATGCATAAAAACCTTGAAGCCTGCGCCTGGCGCGGTCAGGTCGGTGTCGCTATGGCAACAAGCCTAAAGGCATAACCCGACAGGGATAAGACGAAAAATCCGAGATTAGTTAACCATATATGAATCCAGTACCCGCGCAACGTGAATATTTCCTTGACTCCATCCGCGCCTGGCTGATGTTGTTAGGGATCCCTTTTCATATTTCTTTAATCTATTCGAGCCATACATGGCATGTGAATAGCGCCGAACCGTCATTGTGGCTGACCCTTTTTAATGACTTCATCCACTCGTTCCGCATGCAGGTATTTTTCGTTATATCCGGCTACTTTTCCTACATGCTTTTTTTACGCTATCCCTTGAAAAAATGGTGGAAAGTACGTGTCGAACGTGTAGGTATCCCGATGTTAACAGCCATCCCCTTACTGACATTGCCGCAATTTATTATGCTGCAATACGTCAAAGGGAAAGCGGAAAGTTGGCCTGGGCTGTCATTGTATGACAAATATAATACGTTGGCCTGGGAATTAATATCACACCTGTGGTTTTTACTGGTGTTAGTGGTCATGACGACGCTGTGCGTATGGATATTTAAACGCATCAGAAATAATTTAGAAAATTCTGATAAAACGAATAAAAAATTCTCGATGGTAAAACTATCGGTGATTTTTTTGTGCCTCGGCATCGGTTATGCGGTAATAAGAAGAACGATTTTTATTGTGTATCCGCCCATTCTGAGTAATGGCATGTTCAATTTTATTGTCATGCAAACGCTATTTTATTTACCGTTCTTTATCCTCGGCGCACTGGCTTTCATTTTCCCTCATCTTAAAGCCTTGTTTACCACGCCGTCTCGTGGCTGTACCCTCGCTGCAGCATTGGCGTTTGTCGCTTATTTACTCAACCAGCGCTATGGCAGTGGCGATGCCTGGATGTACGAAACCGAGTCAGTGATCACCATGGTCCTCGGTCTGTGGATGGTGAATGTGGTCTTCTCCTTTGGCCACCGTTTGCTTAACTTCCAGTCAGCGCGGGTGACTTACTTTGTTAACGCATCGCTATTTATCTATCTGGTTCACCACCCGTTAACGCTGTTTTTCGGCGCATACATTACACCGCACATCACCTCCAACTGGCTTGGTTTTCTCTGTGGCCTGATATTCGTAGTAGGGATTGCGATAATTCTGTATGAAATTCATTTACGCATCCCGTTACTGAAGTTTTTGTTTTCTGGTAAACCGGTTGTTAAGCGTGAGAACGATAAAGCACCAGCCCGTTAAGCCACATTTACAATAACCATTCCACGGGCAATATCGACGCCAGTCTGACCATAACCCGCTTCCAGAAACTGGTGGCGGGTTCTTTTTTGAGAATAATCTCTTTCTTTGCATGACGATCAACCCAGTTGATCCGTCCCCACCTGTCCAGACGGAGCTGCCAGGCCGCATCATACTGGCTCTGAATAAAGCGTTTATCAATTAACTGTGCCAGCGTTTCGCTCTCTATCACGAAGCCCATTTCAGTATTGAGCAATGTTGAACGCGGATCGAAATTGAAAGAGCCGATAAACACCGTTTTACCATCGATGCTAAAAGTTTTAGCATGCAGGCTAGCTCCGGAATTACCGGTTATGCCGCGATCGTGTAACGTACTACTTTGTTCACGCGTCGGCTTGAGTTCATATAATTCCACGCCATAGCGGAGCAATTTTTTGCGCCAGCGCGCGTATCCGGCATGGACGACAGCAACATCGTTAGCGGCAAGAGAATTGGTTAGGATCGCAATCTTTACCCCTTTTCTCACCATCCGTAAGAGTTGCGCCACACCTGCGCGTGTCGGTACAAAATAGGAAGAGATAATATCGATGCGTTCACTGGGTGAGCCCATGATATCGAACAGGCGCTGCGGTAACAGTGAATGCCGTTTTGCCTTGCCCTCCCCTTTCGCCGGATCATCACTTAATAAACGTGTTTTCGCCCAGATAAGCGGCAACGTTCCATCAACCAGATGATTTATAAACGGACTGGATTCCATTTGGCGTAAGTAACGATGCGTCATGGCATCGTTATGCCAGGAGGCGGGTAACTCGATGCGATCCGCCATTTCACCTTCCGGGACATCCAGCACCTGCTGTAAGGGTGAAACCGATTTGCAATACCAGTAGCGGGCGAAATCATCGGCAACGTCCTCTACCACGGGTCCTATTGCCATAACATCTAAATCCGAAAAAAGTGGCTCTTCCCCTGCCCCAAAATAGGCATCACCAATATTTCGTCCTCCCACCAGGGTAACCACGCCATCGACAGTGAAACTTTTATTGTGCATACGGCGATTGAGACGGGAAAAGTCGGTGATATAACCAAGCGGACGCAGCAAGCGAAACGAGAAAGGATTAAAAAGCCGGACTTCAATGCGGGGATGGCTGTCAAGCAAGCGTAAAATATCGTCAAGTCCGGGCGTATTGTTGTCGTCCAGCAACAAACGGACGCGAACGCCACGCTTTGCTGCGGCTAACAGGGCGGAAAACAGTAACCGACCCGACATATCGTCCTGCCAGATGTAATACTGAACATCCAGCGTATGCTCTGCCATTTCGGCCAGACGATACCGGGCTGCAAACGCATCCAGACTTTTCTCCAGAGGAAAAAGGCCACACTGACCGGGATGTTGCGAACACAGTGGCAGCACCGCGCTCGCCAGCCGGGGAAAATCATTCATCTCCTTGTTGAGTAAGGAGTCTTTCGTAGAGGTGGGCGTTTTCTTCATCATAACAGACAAAGTATACCTGTTCGGGTAAAGCGTGACGGGTAATAAATTCTGAAACGGTTTTTACTGCGATTTCAGCCGCTGCCGCACGAGGGTAACCATAAACCCCAGTACTGATTGCAGGAAAAGCCACTGACGTAAAGCTGTTTGCCGCCACCAGTCGTAGGCTATTGAGATAGGCATCCTGCAAAAGCTGGTCTTCATTTTGTTCACCACCACGCCAGACTGGCCCGACGGTGTGCACTACGGCTTTAGCAGGAAGATCGCCTGCAAGCGTAATAACGGCATGCCCCGTAGGGCAATCGCCCTGCTGTTGCCTGACTTTTAAACAAGCATCCAGCAGGGCCGGACCCGCTGCGCGATGAATGGCCCCATCGACGCCGCCGCCTCCCATTAATGACGGATTAGCCGCATTCACAATCACATCAACGGCCAGTTTGGTAATATCACCCTGCACAACATGAATACGCGTTTTCATAACGCCTCCTTACACCTTCTTGTTTCTTAAGTGTACAGCAGGCTTTTTGGTTAAATCGCATTTTTCTGCTCAGCAACGTGAGTTGTTCAGAAACTTAGTTATATTCGATGTTCATTACAGCCAGCTTTTTCTGTTTATCAAGATACTGCACTTTTACTGAGGCTATTTGCGCGTTTTTGACATTGCCGCTCATTAACGCTTTGCTGGAGTAGGTTTTGCCCGGAATAGAACCATTCTGTGGGCAGTTCATTTCTACGGGTGATGACTGGGTGCTGACGTCACATGCCGGTTCCACAATTTGGCCATAAAAATGGATCACGCCCCCTTGCACGGTGCTTCCAGCAATGGCAATAAAAGGAAAAAACAAACTGCCGAGCATAAGAGAGTTTAAAAAAGGTCTGAACATTTATTCTATTTCCTCAATGATTAGTCATCCTTGAGGGTTGTGTTATCCATACTTTCAGGTTGGCTGATTCGCAGCAGACCATTCTCTCCAGATTCATCTTATGCTCGATATTTCAACAAATTAAGACTTTTCTGAAGAGGGCGGCCATTGTTGTGATAAATGAAGTGACTGTCCATCAGAAACAGTAACAACTATTTTCACCCGATCGTCCGGGGAAATATTTAAACTCAACCTCGTCAAAGCAATGGGTTGATTAGCAGGCAATGAAAGGGTCTTTTCTTGCTTCGTCTGACTTTGCCCTGAACTGCCTTCGCGCAGGGACAATATTTGTACTCTGCACAGACAAGATTGAGTAAGAGTGACTTCAGGAATAATGGTATACACATCCCCTTGCTGGGTCGTATTAAAGGTTATCTGACTGGAAAGTGCCGCAAGGAGTAATAACGCATTCATATTCTTCTCCCGAAAAAAAACAGGGCTTGCGCCCTGTTTCTGTAATACAAATGATGTATTAGTACTGATGAGCGGTCGCGTTGTTACCAAAGCCAACCTGAGTCACGTTGACGGAGGAGTTAGATGCAGTCTGGTCAACTGCAGCACCGTTGCCACCACCGAACTGTTTAACCGTCATTTCAGAATTTTTGCCGTTCCACTGATCAAGAGTAGCGCTGTTACCGAAGCCACGTTGGGTCAGATCGATTGAGCTGTCATCTGAGCCCTGACCAACATCTGCACCATTACCGCCGCCATGCTGGGTAATAGTCAAGTCAGAGTTACGGGCATCAGTTTGCAGAGCAAGTGCAGAGTTACCGCCACCGTACTGGTAAATGTTCAGCTCAGAATTTGGGCCGCTATTATTACCGCCACCACCGTGGTTACCGCCGCCGCCGTACTGAGGAACAACACCTGCCAGAGCGCTACCGGAGAATACGATTGCTGCAATTGCTGCTACTTTTAAAAGTTTCATGTAAAACCCCCATCGGATTGATTTAAAAGTCGAATGGAAATTAACGTTGTGTCACGCGAATAGCCATTTGCGACTGTCTCTGCACTACAATTGCCGTTTTTTGAGTACCATACTGTGTAATATTTGCTTTATTACCAGAACCTTTCTGGATAATCATCGCAGTATTACCATAAGCACCTTGCGAAATACTGGCATCGTTGGCACTGCCCGCCTGATCAATATATGCAAGGTTATAATCTCCTGTCTGGTCAATCTTTGCCCGGTTGCTACTACCTTCTTGCGCAACAACCGCCAAAAGTTTTGAGCCTCCCTGCCGTAACTGAGCACTATTATTAGTCCCAGCTTGACCAATTATGGCTGCCTGATTAAATGAAGACTTACTCAATTCATTTACCGCGAAGTTATATTCTGAATTAGCTAAATCATAACCTGCTGCGGCTGCAATCCCAGGCGCACCCAGTATTGTTAACATCATAAATAACAATTTGTTTTTCATGTTGTCACCCTGGACCTGGTCGTACATTTAAGAAATTAAATCATTTCAACTTGGTTGTTAACGCAACCTGTATTTTGTTAACGCTGCGTTACGATGGAAAGTATGTCTGCGGAAATATTTTTAATAACTCACCCGCGCGTTGTATTTTTCTTTTTTAGTTCATACCAAAGTATTAAAACCCACGTAAATACGCTGTTATCTACGCAAAAAAATATTTTATTTTCTTTTAAATCTCCGTTTTCCGCTATCAAAAAGCACCAGACAGTCATTCTTCTTGCCCGTCGCTGATTGCTGCGATATGTCTTGCGCACAAGCCGTGACAAACCTCGTCTTTTTGCAGTAAAAAATTGTCCACGGAGGTGTGGAGAAAAAACAAGAACGTTTTACATGACGAAAGGACTACACCGAAATATTTTTATATGCATTATTAGTAAGTTATCACCATTTGTATGATTTTTTAAAATTGTGCAATAAAAACCAAATGTACAACTGGTGATGCTGCCAACTTACTGATTTAGTGTATGATGGTGTTTTTGAGGTGCTCCAGTGGCTTCTGTTTCTATCAGCT